>CAZFOI010000054.1:0-4895 GCA_964520605.1 uncultured Bacteroidales bacterium | reverse complement strand
TGAATGAGGTAAGAACAGACATTCGCAAGTTATGCGAAGACATAAAGGCCCAGTTCGACAACCAGGCCAATCAGAAAAACCTCCGCTTACGAAGCAGCATGGGCCTTTCACCCGATGTCTCATGGGTGCTGGCAGATCACACCAAATTAACCCAGGTGCTTACCAATCTTTTAGACAACGCCATCAAATTTACCGATGCGGGCCGGGTGGAATTTGGCTGCAATTTGCACGATGATTTCATACGTTTCTATGTGGCTGACAGTGGCATCGGGATAGAAAAAAAACACCACGAAGCCATTTTCGAAAGATTCCGGCAGTTAGAGATTGACCTGTCAAGGAAAAAGGCAGGCATTGGACTGGGTCTGTCAATTTCCAAATCCTTTGTAGAGTTTATGGGCGGCAGCATGTGGGTTGAATCTGCTCCCGGAGAGGGTTCGGTGTTTTACTTTACCATACCTTATAAACCCGTTCATGCTGCAGGCGAAACGGAAGGTGTGGGCAAGAAAAAATCCATCAAACCCGGAACCATACTGGTTGCAGAAGACGAAATCAACAATTTTGAGCTAACCAGAACCATACTGGAAATGGACGGGCATATGGTATTGCATGCCGCCAATGGCCTGGAGGCTGTGGAAGCAGTTCAAAGAAACGCCTCCATTGACCTTGTCCTGATGGACATCAAAATGCCCGTTATGAATGGCTATGAAGCCACCCGGAATATACGGAAGTACAGAAAAACCCTTCCCATTATTGCCATGACGGCCTATGCCCTGCCGGGTGACAGGGAAAAGGCCATGGATGCGGGATGCGTTGATTATCTGGCCAAACCGGTGGGAGTTAACAACCTGCTGAACATCATCCAAAAGCACCTGTAGTGCCGTATCAAAGATATTCCATAATCCTGCCGGCAATTTGCATCAGGGAGACCTCAGCCAATTTGGTCTGATACTGGATGGAGAGCATTCTTTCCTCTGCATCGAGAAGGCTTTTCTGGGCTTCACGAAGCTCCAGACCCGACAAGGCCCCAAGCTTGTATCGTTCAAGGGCAATATCCAGGGTTTCATTGGCCACCTCCAGGTTTTGTGACTCCAGTTCAAGTAAACGCAAATTATTCAGGTAAGCATTGTAAATGGTGGTCAGATCTGCCATAATACCCCTTTCTAAATCCATGTACTGCAGCCTGCGGTTTTCGATTTCAATACCGGCGTTTTCAAGCCTACGCCTTTGATTGAATCCATCGAAAAGGTTGATGCCGACCGTCAGGCCATAATTCATCCCGTGGGTTAGCTGGTTGCTCATCGACCCGGACCCGTATATGCCGTAATTTACTCCATAGCCGGAAGAAACCGTGGCATAGGGATAGGATCGGGACGCCACAATCCTGCGATCAAGCTCTGAAACCTCCCTGTTTTTTGAGGCAAGCATAAGCGCCGTATTCTGAGACATGGCTGATTGTTTCAGGCCCTCGAATATCAAAATGGGCGAGATTTGGATCACCGTGTCCCTAACCTCCAAATGCTGGGTCACGTCCTCCAGGGCCATCAATTCGTTCAATCGTATCCTGGATGCCCTTACAACCTCATATTGTCTGCTGAGCCTGGAACTGTCTGCATTCAGGAAAACCTGAGCCTGCAAAAGCTGCAATTTGGAGCCTGAACCAAGCAGGTACCTGTCCTGATCAATCCTGACCCTTTCCCCGGAAAGTTCAACGGCATACTTCAGATTTTTAAGCAGGCGTTGCTGCTGTATATAATTATAATACTCTGCCGCAATTCCGGATACCAGGTTTTCGACAGAAAGTCTCAGATTCAGTTCACCCATTTCATTTAATACGCCCAGCCTTTCATAGGTAGTCTGTACGCGAAATCCATCAAAAAGGGTCCATCCCAAAGAAACAGAAGCGCTGGTGGTGGTATTGTGAATCCCCCGGTTTTCATTGCGATCTCCAGAAACAAGGTTTTGAAAAGTGTTATTCAAAGTACCCGACTGCTGGCTTCTCAGATCCAGGGAAGGTAAAAATCCGGCGTTACCCGGGCTGAAATTGTTGCCGGCAACAGCCGCATTGTTTCGCGCAATCTGAATCCCGAAATTTTGCTGAAGAGCAAGATTGATGCACTCCTGCAACCCCATGGTGGTTTGAGCAGGCAGCATGATGGATGAAAACAAAACAATACTAAATATCTGTATCCTCATTCTCATGGGTCAGGGTTTTTGATTCACTGGAAATAAAAGTATAAATGGCAGGAACCACATAAAGGGTAAGGAATGTTGACAATATCAGACCACCCACAACGGCTATACCCATGGCAATCCGGCTTTGTGCCCCTTCGCCAAGACCAAGTGTCAGCGGAAGCACCCCCAGAATGGTGGAAAGGCTGGTCATGAGAATAGGCCTGAACCTTGCTGCCGCTGAAAACTTAATGGCTTCATATTTGTTCAAGCCTGCCAGTTTCCTTTGGTTGGCAAATTCCACCATCAGAATGCCGTTTTTAGATACCAGACCAATCAACATGATGATTCCGATCTGGCTGAAGATGTTCATGGTTATTCCAAAATACCACATAAAGACCAATGCTCCGGTTATGGCCAGGGGTACGGTCATCATCACAATGAAGGGATCCTTAAAGCTTTCAAACTGGGCTGACAATACCAGGAAAATCAGAATCAATGCCAGCAAAAAGGCAAACATCAAACTGGAGGAACTCTCCTGAAAATCCTTGGAATCTCCTGCCAAAGCCGTCCGGAAGGTATCGTCAAGCACTTCCCTGGCAATTTTGTCCATTTCGGCCAAACCCTCACTTATGGTTTTCCCCGGAGCAAGCCCTGAGGATATGGTGGCTGCCACAAAGCGGTTATAACGATACAGCTGGGGTGGTGCTGTTTGCTCCTGAAGGGTAACCAGGTTGTCTAACTGAACCATGTCGCCATTGGCGTTACGGACATAAAGAGATTTCAAATCCAGGGGTTTGTTCCTGTTCTCCCGTTGCATCTCACCCAGAATCTGGTATTGCTTGCCGTGCATGAAGAAATAGCCAAAACGTTGTCCGCTAAGGGCCAATTGAAGGGTCTGCCCTACGTTTTGAGCGGAAACCCCCAGCAAGTTTGCCTTTTCCCTGTTTATATGAATCTGAAGTTCAGGCTTTGTGAACCTGAGATTTACATCGGCCATCTGCAATACTTCGTTTTCACTTACCCGCTGCATAAATTCAGGCAGTACCTCTCTTAGTTTTTCAATACTTTGGGCCTGAAGTACATACTGTATGGGCTGGCCTCCCCTTCTGCCGCCAAATGTAGACTGCTGCTGCACAAATGCACGGGCACGGGTTTTTCGCCTGACTGCCGCAGTTACCCTGGCCGCAATTTCTTGCTGGCTGGCAACCCGTTCATTGGGCTTAACCAGTTCTACCCTTAGAAAGTTTCTTCCGCCAAAGACCATCTGCACTATCCCTTTGCGCTCAGGAATAATTTCTTCTACCAGCTCGGCAATGTCATCCATATAGTCTCGCATGAACTCATAGGTAACGCCTTCGGGTCCCGTGGCGTTAATCGAGATCTGGGAACGGTCCTCCAGGGGAGCCATTTCGGCAGGGATGTTGCTGTAAAGCAATACGACCAGGCCTCCTGCAACAAACAGAATGACCACGGCAAGCCATCGTCTCTTTAAAAATGCAGCCAGAGAATTTCTGTATGCATCATTCAGTGCCTGGAAAAACACCTCGGTTTTGTGATAGAAACGTCCCCGGGTCTTGCGCTGCTTGAGGATCTTGGTAGAGATCATGGGCGTAAAGGTCAGGGCCACAAAAGAAGATATGGCCACTGCCCCGGCAATTACAATGCTGAACTCCCGGAACAGCCTTCCGGTCATTCCCTCAAGGAAAACGATGGGAAAGAACACGGCCACCAGGGTTATGGTGGTGGCAATAATGGCAAAAAATATCTCTTTGGATCCGGCCAGGCCGGCTTCGACAGGGGTCATGCCCTGTTCAATTTTCACATAAATGTTTTCCATCATCACAATGGCATCGTCTACCACAAGGCCAATGGAAAGCACTATGGCCAAAAGGGTCAGTACGTTGATGGTAAATCCGGCTATATACATGATAAAGAACGATCCCACCAGGGATACCGGAATTACAAGTATGGGAATCAGGGTGGTACGCCAATCCCTCAGAAACAGGAATATGATGACCACCACCAATAAAAATGCAATAAAAATGGTGTTGCGAACCTCTTTGATGGATGAGCGGATGTACTCCGTATTGTCAAATCCAATTTCAAGGGTAACATCATCAGGCATGTCCTTTTTGATGAATTCCAGCCGGCGGTAAACCTCATCAGCTATTTCTATATGGTTTGATCCGGGTTGGGGGATGATGGCATTGCCCACCATGGGTACGCCGTTGCGACGCACCATACCCCTTTCATCTTCGGGGCCGAGTTCGGCACGTCCAACATCCATGAACCTCACCACCTGACCTCTTTCTTCCCTGATAATAAGATTGTTAAACTCCTCAGGTGTGGTCATCAGCCCAAGGGTTCTGATGGTGAGCTCTGTAGTGGCACCTTCTATCCTTCCTGAAGGCAACTCTACGTTTTCACGGCCAATGGCATTGCGCACATCCAATGGGGTAAGTCCGTAACCGGCCAGCTTGACCGGATCCAGCCAAAGCCTCATGGCGTAACGTCTTTGACCCCATATATTGATGCCGCTCACCCCGGGAATGGTCTGCAACTGCTCCTTAAGGGTAAGCTCGGCTATTTCGGAAAGCTCCAAAAGGGACCTCCGGTTGCTGGTAAGGGCAATAAACAATATGGGACTGGCATCTGCATCGGCCTTGGACACTATGGGCGGATCCACATCGCGGGGCAACAGCCGCATGGCCTGCGATACCTTA
>CAZFOI010000053.1:0-8455 GCA_964520605.1 uncultured Bacteroidales bacterium | reverse complement strand
GCACCGCTGCACTGGCTTCAACCACAATTTTCATGCGTTCCCATATCAGCATCATGGCCCTTACAATGCCCTCTTCCGTTGCCGTAATGATGCCGTCGGCGCCCTGCATGATGATGGGAGAGGTAAGGCTGCCGAGCGAAGTCCTGAGTCCGTCGGCAATGGTATTGGGGTTCACCGAGGGCACAAATGTTTTGCTTTGCCAGGATTGCCAGGCATCATTGGCCTGAAGGGGTTCTGCCCCTATGACCCTGGTGCCCGGGGAAAACGCCCCTGCAGCCAGTATGCTGCCGCTGAGCAGTCCGCCACCCCCAAGAGGGGTGATCAGATAATCAAGCACCGGGCCTGCCTCAAACAACTCCTGTGCGGCCGTTGATTGCCCAGCCATGATGCGGTAATCGTTATAGGGGTGAATTTCAACAGCTCCTGTAGCTTCAATCACCTTGCGCAGGGTTTCTTCCCTGGAAGCCAGGTTGGGTTCGCAGAAGGTAATTTCCCCCAGGTATCCCTTAACGGCTTCTACCTTGATGCGGGGGGCATTCTTTGGCATTACGATATAAGCTTTGATGCCTCTGGAAGATGCGGCCAGGGCCAGTGCCTGGGCATGGTTTCCCGAGGAATGGGTGGCAACGCCCCTGGCCGCATCATCGGGATGCAAACTCAGGATGGCATTGGTGGCTCCGCGGAATTTGAAGGCCCCGGCTTTTTGAAAATTCTCGCATTTAAAATACAGTTCTGCGCCTGTGATCCTGTTAAGGGTCTGACAGCCCATCACCGGGGTCTGGTGTATCCAGGGACTGATGCGCTTGCGTGCCTCCAAAAGATCATGGGGCCCGGGCAATTGATTCTGTGCGTTTTGCATATTAGGCGGTGGTTTCGCGAAGTTCGTCAATGAGTATGTCGCAGGCCTCATCCAGCATGTCGTATACCTTCTGAAAGCCATCCCGCCCCCCATAATAGGGATCGGGAACCTCCCGGTTGCTCCCCGGATGGCTCAGGTTCAGGATCAGGTCTGTTTTGTCCCGGTCGGCCTGGTTACGGGCCATGGAGATCAGGTGGCGGTAGTTGGCCTTGTCCATGGCATAAATTCTGTCAAAGCGGTCAAAATCTTCCACACTGAAGGCGCGGGCCCGCTGTCCCTTCAGGCTTACCCCATGCCGGGCCGCCACTTCAACAGACCGGGAATCGGGAGCTTCGCCAACATGATAGGCAGCCGTGCCGGCAGAATCAACAATGGCCTGTACTTTGGATTGGTGCAGTTTGTGTCTTAAAATGCCTTCAGCAAGGGGAGAGCGGCAGATATTGCCCAGACAAACCATCAATACCCTCATGGGCAGATCAGTTTATTATTTTGATCATGTTTTCCAGATCGTCTACGTATTTCTTGAAGCCCTTGTCGGTATCGGCCAGGTTTTTAACCGTCTTGCATGCATGCAGTACGGTTGCATGGTCTTTGTTGCCGCATTTGCTGCCGATAGAAGCCAGGGAAGACTTGGTAAAGTTCTTGGAGAAATACATGGCGAGTTGCCGGGCCTGTACAATCTCCCGCTTCCTGGTGCTTGAGTGGATCTTTTCAATCGGTATGCCGAAATACTCGCAAACCATCTTCTGAATATACTCAACGGTAATTTCCCTGGGGGTGTTTCTCACGAACTTGTCTATCACCTTGGCTGCCAGGGCAGGAGTAATCTCTTTTCGGTTCATGGAACTCTGGGCCAGTATGGAGATCAGGGCGCCTTCCATTTCCCGGATGTTGGTGGTGATGCTCGAGGCAATGAGCTCCAGAACGGGCTGGGGCATTTCAACCCCGTCATTGTATAACTTTTTCTGCAAAATGGCCATGCGGGTTTCGTAATCGGGCATTTGCAGGTCTGCAGCCAGCCCCCACTTAAAGCGGGAAAGCAGCCTTGGTTCAATGCCTTTCATCTCTACCGGGGGAATGTCTGAGGTAATGATGATCTGCTTGCTGTTCTGGTGCAGGTGGTTGAATATATGGAAGAAAATGTCCTGGGTCTTTTCCTTTCCGGCCAGACAGTGGATGTCGTCTACAATCAGCACGTCTATCATCTGATAAAAATGGATGAAGTCATTCTGGTTGCCGTTTCTTACAGAGTCTATGAACTGATTGGTAAATTGCTCGGAAGAAACATAGAGTACCGTCTTTTCAGGAAAATGATTTTTTACCTCGATGCCGATGGCATGGGCCAGGTGGGTTTTTCCCAGGCCATTGCCGCTATAGATCAGCAGGGGATTAAAGGAAGTTTTTCCCGGGTTCTGGGCAACGGCCATACCGGCGCTTCTGGCCAGGCGGTTGCAGTCTCCCTGTATGAAATTATCGAAATTGTAGGAATCAATTAACTGGGGGTGAATGTTCAGCTTCTTGAGCCCGGGAATCACAAAAGGATTGGGAATGGTCTTGCCTTTTTCCCTGCCCAGATCAAGCGGAATGCTCACCGGAGGGTTCTTCAGGGCCTTCTTGTTAAGGGTGGGAGCGGGAATGGCATAGGGCAGGGTATTGTCTCCTGCATGGGAGCTGCTGTCCATGATGATGCTGTATTCCAGCCTTCCGTCATTGCCCAGTTCCTTCTTGATGGTTTTCTTCAGCAGGTCTATATAGTGCTCCTCAAGCCATTCATAAAAGAACTGGCTGGGCACCTGCAGGGTTAGAACGTTTTCCCTCAAGCGCACGGGACGAATCGGTGCAAACCATGTATGAAAACTTTTTGGACTTATGTTGTCTTTGATAACGCCAAGACAATTGGTCCAGACTTCGTCGTGCTTATTGGACATAGTAAAGAATCACTCAGATTTTGGTTACAACTATTTTCTCTTCTTTTTGAAAATCAGGACTTGTGTGAATTGGTTTGCCCGATAATAATTTCTTAACAAATTTTACCGAAAAATAGTTAAGAAAAAAGTGCAATCACGCTTGATTATTAAAAATTTTTATTGTATTTGTTTCGACCAGTTTTTCTCCATTCTCAGGATCAAAGACCACCTGCATCACCCCCAGCCTTACGCCACCCGAACCGGTTTGTCCGATGCATACCGGTTTGCCTGTGCTATTCATTACTTTTACTGCAGGATCGAGAACCGTGTGGGTGTGCCCGCCAATGATGATGTCGGTATAACGGGTAGCGGCAGCAACCGTGGTATCGCCCACCTGTCCGCTCTGGTATTCATAGCCCAGGTGAGACAAACACACGATCAGTTTGCAGGAATAATGTTCCTTGAGTTGTTTTTCCATTGCCAGGGCGGTTTCTACCGGGTCCAGGTAACGGGTATTTCCGTATAGCGAGGGGCTTACCAGACCCCTGGGATCTATGCCCAGGCCGTATATCCCTATTTTGATTCCGTTTCTTTTCAAAATCATATAGGGCTGGATGCGGTTGCGCAGCACGGTTTCTGAAAAGTCGAGATTGGCACTTAGGAATGGAAATTTTGCATGGGCCATGACCTCCTTGAAGGCCTCCAGTCCGTTGTCGAATTCATGGTTGCCTACCGCAGCGGCATCATAACCCATATGGCTCATCAGACGAAGCTCCGGCTCCCCTCCAAACATATTATAATAGGGTGTTCCCTGGAATATGTCGCCTGCATCCAACAGCAGCAGACCGGGATCACTCTTTCTCAGGGCAGCCACCAGGGCAGCCCGCCTGGCATATCCGCCCATGCCCGGAAAGTTCGGGTCGTTCATGGGGTAGGGGTCGAGCCGGCTGTGCGTATCATTGGTATGCAAAATGGTAAGGGACCTGGCACCCGCTTTTTTCATGGACAGCAGGGGCAGCCCTGCTAGGAGGCCTGCACCGGCAATCCCGGTCATTTTCAGAAAGCTTCTTCGGGTGGTACGTTCCATTATTCCTTATCTGTTAATATAGTATATGCGGCCATCCACGGCTGATTCTATCATGCGGCCCTGGCTGTGCACCATAGACAAATGGCCGATGATGGCATCGCGGATGCGCATGCCCACCATTTCCTTATCTTCAATATCCTTGAAAAACGACATATTGTCACCGCCCTCGGCCAGATAATCAGAGGTTACCACGCGATAGGTCCGCTCAGGGTCCCAGGCTTGTCCGTTTATCAGCACATTTACGGGCAGCCCGTCTTTTATGCCCACCACTATTCCCGAAACAGGGGTCCCGGTTCTGGCCGTGGCAATATAATCCAGCAATTGGGGCATGACATCGGGTCCCAGACTCAGTACAATCATTTCATTCTCAAAGGGCATGAGTTCAAACACCCGGGACCTGGTCACGGGTCCCTGCGGAAGGCTGGTGCGCAGCCCTCCGTAATTCAGCACACAAAAGTCTATGGGATCAAGGCCTTGCTGAAGGTGTATCTTGCGGGCGGTTTCCAGCACCAGGTCTGCTACGAAGTTGTTCAACAGGTCTTCAGGGGTACCCTTGCGCATGGGCATGGCCGATATGGCCAGCTCCTCATTCATTTCTGCATCCAGGTTTTCTCTGTACCCGGCAATGATGGCTTCTGCCTCAGCATCAACCCCGGGGCTCTGAATGCTGTCAATCCGGACCAAATGACCTTCTACCGTCCTGTGCCCTGAAGGAGATGCGCACCCTGCGAGCAGGGATAAAAAAACTATTATAAAGAATCTCAGTTCTTTATGCATTTTGTAGACAAATTAAAAAAGTAGCGGGACAGAAAAACAATATTAGGACAAAAAACATTGATAAACAACCCAAATTCAGAAAAAACCTTAATAACTCTTAACGAATTTTGGATTTTTTTTGAGTGTCAGTCAGTTACCTTTGTAACAACATCAACCTGGATATGAAAACCTACGGCCATTATCTGATTATTTTGGTTTTATGGATCTTGCCGGGCCCGGCCTTTGGCATGGATGGCAGTTGGCTAAAGGGCAGGGTAGAGAACAGCAGCGGCCAGGCCATTCCCGCTGCCCATATCCTGAATCCGGCGAAGCGCACGGGAACCAGTTCTTCTCAGGATGGGAGCTTTCGCATCAGGGCTTCGGCAGGGGATGCCATTGTGGTGAGTGCCATGGGCTTTGCTACCGATACCCTTATCGTTACCCCGGAACATCTTAAGCCGGATTATGCATTGCTGTTGCGTCTTGATGTTCAGGTTTACGAACTCAGCGGCATTGAGGTAAACCCTCTGGGGTCTTTCGCGGCATTCAGGCATGCCTTTATGAACCTGCGCCTGGAAGATGAGGAACCGCTTATTAATCTGCCCCGGATCGACATTCCTCCTCCGGCCACGGGTACCGGACTGGTCATCAGGGGGCCCATTACCTATTTGTATGAGCAGTTTAGCAGAAGGGGCAGGGAGATGCAGAAATACCAGCAGGTGCTTTATCAGGAAGACCTCTCTGAGCGGGCAGGCCGGATATTGAACCAGCAATTGGTTGCCGGGGTAACCGGAATAACCGACAGGGCAGAGGCCGAAGCCTTTCTGAGGTTTTGCAATATCAGCCATGAATTTGTGCTGAGCTCAAAAGAATACGAGGTGATTCAGGCCCTGTTGGCCTGCTATGAGCGCTATCTGGCAGAGAAGTCCCCTTACTGATTCACTTTCTCCATCAGGGACACACAGCCCCCAAGGGCATCGCACACTTCCTGTTCAATGGAAAGCCTTACCAGAAATTCCATGCTGCATATGGTATCAAATTGGTGTTTTTCCTGCTCCAGGCCATATTGCTTCATTACCTTCATCACCTCGTTCATCTGCTCGTAGGAAAAGCGTATGCGGTAGCGGGCCATGATGATCC
This sequence comes from uncultured Bacteroidales bacterium, assembly GCA_964520605.1. Lineage (GTDB taxonomy): Bacteria > Bacteroidota > Bacteroidia > Bacteroidales > UBA7960 > CAZFOI01. The sequence continues at coordinate 2,706 of CAZFOI010000053.1, read as the reverse complement.
TTTCCACGATTTCAGCCTCTTGCAGGGCATCTGCCGCCGCCCCTTTATAGGCGTCGATCAGGCCCCTTACCCCCAGTTTGATGCCTCCGAAATATCTTACCACCACAATCAGCACATTGGTAATGCCTGCAGACAGGATCTGCCCGTAAATGGGCTTTCCGGCTGTGCCCGAGGGCTCCCCGTCATCGTTTACCCTCATTCCCTGGCGCTCCGGCCCCAGGGCCCAGGCATAGCAATGGTGGCGGGCATCGTGGTATTTCTTTCTGATGTCGATAAGGAAGGCTTCGGTTTCCTGTTCGCTTTCTACCGGAAAGGCAAAAGCCAGAAAGCGGCTCCCTTTGTCCTTGTACAGACCCTGGGATGCTGAGGCTATGGTCAGGTATGTGTCTGGTTTTTCTGTCACATCAGCTCATGGCTATGAGTAAAATGGCCACCAGAGCCAGGGCAATGCCTATCCAGTTGATGGGGGTGAGCCTCTCCCTGAAGAAGAAAAACCCGGTAAGGGCCGATAGCCCCACTATGCTTACATTGAAAATGGGGAAAAAAACCGAGCTTTCGTAAATGCCCAATCCAAGCAGGAAGTAGTAGCTGGAGAAGAAATTCAGAAATCCCAGCCACAATCCCGCTATTACACTCCTAAGGGCCAGGGGCCTGGGATTGCGGATTTTCCGGATAAGCATCATCGCACTGCCAATGATCATGGATGAAACAAACACCCCGCTGAGAAACAACAGGGTATCATCCCCAACATAGAACAACTGGGCGTGCTTGGTCAGGGTGTCGTTGGCTCCGTTGCCCAGAAACAGCAAAACCGGCAGAATGAGAATCCGCCAATCGGCTTTTACCTTTTCTTTTTTTCGGAACGTAAGGTAAAATGCCAGCAGCGAGGCTATAATCCCGGCGAGTTTTACGGTGGTAAGCAGCTCACCGTAAGCCATGATGCCAATGCTTACCGGTATTACCACCGACATCTTGCTCGATACCGAGGTTACCGCGATACCGGCTTTCTGTGCAGACAGGGCAAACACAAAGAATACCGTAATAAAGGTAATGCCGATGATGCCCGAGAAAGGAAGCCAGGGGCTGGATGGAATGTCCGAAAGGCTGAGATCGCCTTTATACATGAGCAGCCCCAGTATGGCGGCAAAAAGGTAGTTAACCGTTATGGCCTGCAGGTTGTCTATGGAATAGCGGGCAAACAGCTTGAAGCTGATTACGATGCTGGTAGAAAAAACGATGGCGAGAATCAGATAAATCATGACTTATTTATTTCCGGTCTGGCCCGGGTTAATGAATATTTTATAGGGGTATCGGCCTGCAAGGGTTTCTTTGGGTTTGATGCCCCTGATTCGGGGGGCAGCCACCCCGCTGCCAAAGACGGTATCCCCGCTGAAAACCCTGGCTTCATCCCAAAGATTGCTGTCTATCAAAGATTGCAGCAGCCTGCTGCCTCCCTCTACAAGTACCGAGAGGATGTTCATGCGGTACAAATGGCTCAAGATGTCCTGCAGGGTGTCCAGGCTCTGGTCATAGCGTATGTAGCGTATGTTTCCAATGGTTTCGTCTTTTGTTTCATTGAACACCACGGTAGGCTGGCTTTGGTCAAGCACATGGCTGTTTTCGGGCAGGCTGAGCCGGCTGTCCATGATTACGCGCAAGGGGTTGGTGCCGGGCCATTCCCTGAGGTTCAGACGGGGATTGTCTGCCACCACTGTCTGCCTGCCCACCCATATGGCCGATTCTTCCGATCGCCACTTATGTACCAGCATCCTCAAATGGGGAGGAGTGATCCAGTTGGGGCCGGTAACCGATGCCTGGTTTCTTAGCCGGTCTATAAAACCATCAGCCGATTGGGCCCATTTCAGAACGATATACGGTCTTTTCAAGGTATGAAAAACCATGAAACGGCGGTTGAGCCAACGGGCCTGATCTTCCAGAACACCCACCCTAAGCTCGCATCCATTATCTATTAGAAAACGAATGCCGCTTCCACCCACCTGTGGGTTGGGATCCTGGCAGGCCACCACCACCTTGCGGATGCCCGACTCCAGTATTAAATGGGTGCAGGGAGGGGTCTTTCCGAAATGGTTGCAGGGTTCCAGGTTAACGTAAAGGGTAGATTCGGGCAGCAGGTGTCTTTCTGTAACCGATGCAATGGCGTTTACCTCGGCATGAGGGCCTCCGCAGCGCTGATGGAATCCTTCCCCTATGATGCGGTTCCGGTGTACCACCACGCTCCCCACCATGGGGTTGGGCGCGGTTTTGCCCATGCCTGCTGCGGCCAGTTCAAGGCATCGCTGCATCCAGGTTTCGTGCATGCTGCTGCTTGGCTTTGATTTGGCCGTAAAATTACGCTTTTAAATAAATTGAATGCTGATTTCTTTAAGCAGCTTTTCTTCAAGCATGCGGGCAATCTTCTTAATCACGGTTCTGCGGATCTCCAGTTCAACGGGCAGGTTGGGGTCCTGATGGGCCACATTTATGGCCGTACCCACCCAGATATTGATCTCGTCGCTTTCCAGAAACATACGGATGATGCGCTCGGCCGGGCCTTTGCCCAGGTCGTTGCCCGGGCGGTATTTTTCCAGGATTTCCGATACCTTGCTCAGGGTAAGTATGCCTTCGGTTACCAGGTCGATGCCCTCCATAAGGGATAGGGGCGGCAGGTCCGGATCATCGAATTCCAGGGTGTCGGTAATGGGTATG
>CAZFOI010000052.1:0-8527 GCA_964520605.1 uncultured Bacteroidales bacterium | reverse complement strand
GGTAATTCGACACTTGGGTAAGAAAGCTGCTGATCGAGCCGGCCAAACCCTCCCAGATCATCGGCATCGGTATTCAGGCTCACCTGCCAGTTCCCCGGAGCCAGAGGCAGGGAATAATCCGTATAGGAACGGAACGGGCTGAAATTAAAAACAAACACCAATCCGGCACGCTCAAATACGATCAATTGATCCGAAACATTCTCATACAATACAGCCGGCCCACCCTTAGCCAGCCAATCCGATTTTTTGGCAAGGCCAATCATTTCCCGGTCAAAGGCTCCCAAAAAACGATATCGCAGTTCGGGATTGTCGGCCAGGCCCCATTGCCTGCGGGCATAATGGTAAGACCAGTTGTTGTGAACACCCGGGAAATCAATCCATTCAGGATGGCCGAACTCGTTGCCCATAAAGTTCAGATAGCCATTGCCGGCTGTTGCCAGGGTAAACAATCGGATCATTTTATGAAGGGCCATGCCGTTATCAACAACTATGTTCTGATGGGCCATATGCATATCATAATACATGTCCTTATCCATCAGCCAGAAAATAATGGTTTTATCGCCCACCAGGGCCTGGTCATGAGACTCGCAATAATGGATGGTTTTCTCTTCCTTTCGTTTATTGGACAGATGATAAAACATATCGCCCACATGCCAGAACTCCACCTTCTTCTCTTTAATGTTTTTGACCCAATAGTCAGGGACTCCCATGGCCAGGCGATAATCGAATCCAAAACCACCAAGGCTCTGTGGAGCCGCCAATCCGGGCATGCCGCTCATTTCTTCTGCTACGGTGACAGCCGCCGGGTTCACCTCATGAATGAGCTTGTTGGCCAGCCAGAGATAGGCCAGGGCATCCCAGTCCTGATTCTGGTTGTAATACTGGCTATAGTCCAGAAAATGGGTTCCCAGGCCATGATCGTAGTATAACATGCTGGTGACTCCGTCGAAGCGGAACCCGTCGAAACGGAACTCCTCCAACCAATATCTGCAGTTAGACAGCAAAAAATGCAATACTTCATGTTTGCCATAGTCAAAGCACCGGCTATCCCAGGCAGGATGGTCTCCCCTGGGGCCATCGTGGAAAAACTGATAAGGTGTTCCATCGTAGCGACCAAGACCCTCTACCTCATTCTTTACGGCATGCGAATGCACCAGGTCCATAATTACCCTGAGTCCCCTGCCATGGGCATCATCGATGAGTCTTTTAAGGTCTTCGGGGGTACCAAAGCGGCTGGAGGGAGCAAAAAAACTGCTTACATGATAGCCAAAGGAGCCATAATAGGGATGTTCCTGCACGGCCATCAATTGAATGGTGTTGTAGCCTGCAGCTTCAACAATGGGCAACACCTTTAGCCTGAATTCCTCCCAGCTCCCAACTTTGTATTCTTCGGTAGCCATGCCCGGATGGGCCTCATAAATCAGGGGAGGCTGTTTGCCAATTCCGGGTATGGGGTGTTCCCACTGATAGGGTGTATCGGGTGCCCATACCTGTGCATTGAACACTATGCTTTGAGGATCCTGAACCACCCTGTTTGCCCATGCAGGGATGCGATCCCCACATCCACCATCCCAGCACATAAACAATTTATAAAAGTCTCCGTGTTTCAGGGTTTCAAGGGGCAGCCTGATTTCCCAGTTTCCATTCCCGATTGGCTGCAATCGAAAGGCTTCCTGAAGCCTCCAATCAGAAAAACCGCCAATCATATAAATTTGCTGTGCATTGGGAGCCCAATCCCGAAACACCCACTGTCCCTCCTGCTGATGCAACCCAAAGTAGCCGTGCCCCTGGGCGAATTCAGTCAGGCCGCTAAGACTGCCCGTAAGCTCTTTCTCAAGAGAAGCGGCATGCTTTAAACGGGAAACGATTACCTGGGAGAAAGGTTCCAGGTAAGGATCTTTTTTAACGAAATCAGGGATAAACATATGCGGTATTTTTGGGCTTGCCGGTTCAAACAAATATAAGCGTTTTGCCCCTATATTGGGAAAATAACTTACCTTTGCGGTATTTAAATTAAATCTGAATAAACATTAGAGTCCTTCAAATTCCTGGATTTCAATGACCCTGCTCGATCTTCAAAATGGCCAGAAAGGCGTGATTCTGAAAGTGCGCGGAAGCGGTGCTTTCCGCAGACGAATCATTGAAATGGGCTTTGTGGTGGGGAAAACCGTAGAGGTGATTAAAAAAGCCCCTCTTCAAGACCCCATAGAGTATAGCATCATGGGATACAACCTCAGCCTCAGATCTGGAGAAGCCAGTCTTATTGAGGTAATTCCGGTTACCGGGCATCATCAGGAAAAGGAGTCAGATTTTGACGGGGTCATATACACCGAAAGCCATCGCAATGGCAACGGGCACAGGAACCGTCACCGCAAGGGAGGAGGATTTCATGCACACGATCAGGACAGCAATCCGGCCATTGTTCCAGGGAAACTGATCAATGTAGCCCTGGTTGGAAACCCAAACAGCGGCAAAACCACTTTTTTCAATTTTGCAAGCGGGTCCCGCGAGAGGGTGGGAAATTACAGCGGAGTAACGGTTGATGCCAAGGAGGCCAGATTCTTTCAGGACGGTTACCGTTTCAATATAACCGACCTGCCCGGCACCTATTCCATATCTGCCTATACCCCCGAAGAAATCTTCGTGCAAAAGTTCATTTCAGAGCAAATGCCCGATGTGGTAATCAATGTGGTTGATGCTTCCAATCTGGAGCGCAACCTATACCTTACCACCCAGCTGATTGATATGGACATCAGGGTGGTGATGGTGCTGAACATGTATGATGAGCTGGAGAAAAAAGGCGATGTTTTTGATTATGAAAGCCTGGGAAAAATGATTGGCATTCCCATGATACCGGCTGTGAGCTCCAAGGGCAAAGGCATCAGGGAAACCTTTAACAAAGTAATTGAAGTGTTTGAAGACAGGGACGAGGTTGTCAGACACTTTCACATCAATTACGGGACCATTGCGGAAAGTGCCATAAAGGAGATTCAGTCTCGTATCAGAAAGCCGGAAAACCAGGACCTTACAGACAGAATATCTTCCCGATTTTTATCAATCAGGATGTTGGAAAACGACCCTGAAACACACAAGACCATTAGCAATCACTGTAAGAATCATGCAGAGATTCTTCAGGCAGCCATGGAACAGTCTGAGAAACTCAGCCGGGAATACAATGACAGTCCCGAGGCTGTAATCACGGATCTTCGGTATGGGTTTATCAACGGGGCCCTTAAGGAAACACTAAAACCTGCCGGATCCATCAGAAAGAGGACCTCTCAGGCAATCGACTTTCTGCTCACGCACAAATACCTGGGCTTCCCTTTCTTTCTTGCTTTCATGTGGATTATGTTCTCGGCTACATTTTTTCTGGGCAGCTACCCCATGGAGTGGATTGAAGCCGGGGTGGAGTCGCTTTCAGAATACCTGAACGGGATCATGGCATCGGGTCCGCTTAAAGACCTGCTGATAAACGGCATTATCAGCGGAGTAGGCGGGGTGTTGGTGTTTTTGCCCAACATCATGCTGCTATTCTTTTTTATCAGCATCATGGAAGATACGGGCTATATGTCCAGGGCTGTTTTTATCATGGATAAGCTGATGCACAAAATTGGATTGCATGGCAAGTCGTTCATCCCCTTGCTGATGGGCTTTGGATGCAACGTGCCTGCCATCATGGCCACCCGCACCCTGGCCAACAGGAACGACCGGCTGCTGACCATGCTGATCAACCCCTTTATGTCATGCAGTGCCCGTCTGCCCATTTACGTTTTGTTTATCAGTGCGTTTTCAGCCAGCAACAGGGTACGGTATTGTTCCTGATATACTTCACCGGAGTGGCTGTAGCCGTAGCCACGGCCATGCTGTTTAAACGTACCCTGTTTAAAGGAGAAGAAGTTCCCTTTGTTATGGAACTCCCACCCTACCGTATGCCTACACACAGGGCCATAGTAAGTCATATGTGGAGTAAGGCGGTGCAATACCTGAAAAAGATAAGCGGGGTAATCCTGGTTGCCTCTATCGTTATCTGGGCGCTGGGGTATTTTCCTGCCGGGGTAACACGCTCAGCCGAACACGGACAACAGATTTCTGAAATCAGGGATAGATTTAACGCCGATTTGCAACTGCTTGCCCATGAAACAATGGATGATGAAACCGGATCGACTCAGGCAAGCACCTTTGCCGCCCGTCAGGACAGCCTGATTTCCCAAAAAGAAACAGCTTTGGCTCAGGCAGAAGCCAGATGGCTGCTTGAGCGGCAGGAAAGCAGCTACATTGGTCGTTTGGGAAGATTTGTCCTGCCCGTTATGGAACCCCTTGGCTTTGACTGGAAAATGACCATCAGCATACTCTCCGGAATCGCCGCCAAGGAAATTGTGGTCAGCACCCTTGCCGTATTGTATCTGGTAGACGAGAATGTGCAGACCCAAAGTGCTTCTTTGATTGACAAATTGCAGAACCAGACCCATACCGATGGGCCAAAAATGGGAGAACCCGTTTTCACCCCATTGGTGGCACTGTCATTTATGCTCTTTGTGCTTCTATATTTCCCTTGTATCGGGGTAATCGCGGCCATCAGCCGGGAATCGGGAAGCTGGAAATGGGGCATGTTCACCGTTTTCTACACCACCATGATTGCATGGCTGGTATCTTTTGCCGTTTACCAGATTGGCAGTCTGATTATTTAAGCATTACATGACGCAGTGGATCATCACCATCATTCTGTTGCTCGCCGCCCTGGTTTACCTGGCTGTCAGGCTGGTTCGCCTATTTAAAAAACCAGAGAAAACCAAGCCGGAATGCGGAGGGTGTACGGCCGATTGCGCATCCTGCCCGGCAGCTGCTTCATTCCCAGACTGATTTTTTCGTATTTTTGGCTTGATACCATAGAAAATCCATGGAGCAAAGCCTGAATTCCATATTGCTGAGATATTGGGGCTACCCGTCCTTCAGGCCCCTGCAGGAAGACATCATCCGTTCTGTATTGCAGGGGAAAGACACCCTTGCCCTGCTGCCAACCGGAGGAGGGAAATCTTTGTGTTATCAGGTTCCCGGAATTCTTCTACATGGTGTTTGTCTGGTGGTCACGCCCCTGATTGCCCTGATGAAAGACCAGGTACAATCGTTTAGAAACAAAGGCATTGGGGCGGTAGCCATATTTCATGGCATGAGCCGTTCAGAAATTGATATTGCCCTTGATAATTGTATATATGGTGATACCCGTTTCCTTTACCTTAGTCCGGAAAGGCTTACCACAGAAATTGTCAGGAGCCGGCTGGAGAAGATGAAGGTTAAGCTGGTGGCTGTTGATGAAGCCCACTGCATCTCGCAATGGGGCTATGATTTCAGACCGCCCTACCTGCGAATTGCAGAGATCAGGGAGTTGCTGCCCGGTATACCGATTCTGGCCCTGACTGCCACAGCCACCTCTAAGGTAGTTACCGATATAATGGAAAAACTGGCTTTTGGTGGCAGGCATATTTTCCGCAAGAGTTTTGAAAGAAAAAACCTGGCATACCTGGTTTTTAAGGAAGAGGACAAAGCAGGCAGGCTGCTGAGGATTGCCCGCAATGTAAAAGGACCGGGAATCGTATATGTGCGCAACCGAAGAAAAACCCAGGAAGTGGCTTCGTTCCTGCAGCGTCATCAAATAAATGCGGAGAGCTATCATGCGGGGCTGGATCCATCGGAAAGGGACCGCCGGCAAAATGCCTGGATGAAGGAACGCACCCGTATCATTGTGGCAACAAATGCTTTTGGCATGGGCATCGACAAACCCAATGTGCGTTTTGTGGTTCACCTGGATGTTCCGGAAAGTCCTGAGGCCTATTTTCAGGAAGCAGGACGGGCCGGACGCGATGGACAGAAATCCTATGCCGTGCTTCTTTATCAGCCCTCAGACATTGCCGATCTTGAGAAAAATCACGAGTTGGCTTTTCCCCCTTTGGAGGAAATAAAAAAGATTTACGATTCTTTGGGCAATTTCTTCCAGTTGGCTACAGGCGCAGGCAGGGACACAAGCTACAGTTTCGATCTCAGCGCCTTTGCCAGTGGTTTTGGATTTGATCCGAACAAGACCATGCATGCACTAAGGTTTCTGGAGAGAGAGGGATATATTGGCCTGTCAGAAGCCCTGACGCATCCGTCAAGGATATTTGTTCATGCAGGAAGGGAAGAGCTATACCGCTATCAGGTTGCCAACCCGCGCTTTGATCCTTTTATCAGATTGCTTCTGAGAACATACACAGGCTTGTTAAGCGGGTTCGTGAAAATAAACGAAGCCGACATTGCCCGCAAGGGGAATATGGACCGAACACAGGTGACAGAAATTCTGAAACACCTCAGGACACAGGGAATTATACAATACGAAATACAAAATCAGGAACCCCTGATTACCTACCTGGAAAACAGATTGCCGGTGAGTCACCTGAGCATATCCGGGGAAAACCTTCAGCACAGGAAATCCTTTGCCCTCTCCCGATTGAAATCCATGACAGAATATACCACTGGCAAAGGGTTCTGCCGAAGCATGTTTTTGTTATTGTATTTTGGCGAGAAACCCACAGGCCGCTGCGGTCAATGCGACTTCTGTCTGGAGAGAAAAAAGGTAGACCTGCCTGATCAGGCTTTTGATGACCTGCTGCTTTGGATAAGGCAGGCCCTTTCCTCAGGGAAGCGTGCCGAAGATCTGATGGAAGCCCTGCCTTTGGATCCTGACGAAGAAAAACAGAAAAGGGTCATTCGCTGGCTTACAGACAATGAATACATAATCCAAACAGAAGATGGCATCCTGTTTTGGAATGAAAAAAACAAACCCCCGCGCAATGCTTAAATCTCACTACCAACACCTGTTTTTTGATCTTGACCGTACCCTGTATGATTTTGACCGCTGCAACCGGGAAACCCTTCAGGACATGTTTGGGATGCACAAACTCAGACAGGAGGGAATACCCGATTTTGATGCATTCCTGGGTATTTACAAGGGCATCAACAAAGGGCTTTGGGAGCTGTATAAAACAGGACAAATCACCAAGCAGGAACTCAACAGGGAAAGGTTTGCCCGCACCCTTGGGCATTTTGGCATCAACCATATGCTGTCTAAAGACATGGCAGCAGATTATATTCGCCTGAGTCCCCTGAAAACCCATCTGATTCCTGGCAGCATTGAGCTCCTGGAATACCTTAAGCCCAAATACCATCTGCACATCATTACCAATGGTTTCGATGAAATTCAATTTCGAAAAATTGATCGGTGCGGTCTGGGGGAATACTTTTCACATGTGATTACCTCTGAGGATGCCGGTGTTCAAAAACCCGATCCCGGTATTTTCCAATATGCATTCAGGCTCACCGGAGCGGAACCTGCTTTGTCGCTGCTTATTGGAGATGATCCGGATTCAGATGTGGCCGGGGCATACAAATCGGGCATGGATGTGGTATGGCTTGCCGGAAAAGAGGAAGTTTCTGAATTCCCTCCCACTCTCAGAATAACAGAACTGAGCGAACTCAAACAGTGGCTATAGGCGCTATTAGCGGAGAAATGGACAGATAAGGAATTATTCGAAGGCGGCGATACGGGTAATGCCAGCTTTTACTTTTTGTCCGATGTGCACCTGAATCCGGGCATCAACAGGCAGAAACAGATCTACCCTGGATCCGAATTTAATGAAGCCCATTTCCTCTCCCTGATTCACCTGCATGCCATAATCTCCATAGCATACTATTCGCCGGGCAAGTGCACCGGCAACCTGCTGCATCATCAGCTTGCGCCCTTTGGCGTCTTCCATGGCCAGGCAGTTGCGTTCATTTTCGGTGCTGGATTTGGGATGCCAGGCCACCAGATAGCGTCCGGGAAAATACTGTTTCCAGGTAAGGCTGCCGGAAACGGGGTAGCGATTCAGGTGGACATTCAGCGGCGACATAAAAACAGAAACCTGAATGGCAGGCCCTTTAAAGTACAGGGGTTCATGCACCTTCTCAATCACAACAACCTTTCCATCGGCCGGGGAAAGAATGCCAGCGGCATCCTGAGGGATTTTTCTCAGGGGAGAGCGAAAGAACCAGACAACCCACAAAAAAAGCAATACGGGCAGCAGATAGGCCGGCAAAACATAAGGCATGCCGGGTGCAGGAAGCATGGCTGCAGCCCAGAGTAAAAGCAACATCAACACAAAAGCCACCAAAATATGACGGTATCCTTCCCTGTGTATCTTCATGGTAGTAAAATCAAAAGAACATGGCCAGATAAACAAACACAAACGGGGCGGCCATGATTACCCCATCGAAGCGATCCAGTATGCCTCCGTGCCCGGGAAGGATGCTTCCGCTATCCTTGGCGTTGATGCTTCTTTTAAACATGGATTCAAACAAATCTCCATAGGTGCTGAAAACCACCACTATCGAGGCAATAATCAGCCAATCTACGGTCATGATATGGGTAAAACGATTGGAAATCAAAAGGGCTGTCAAGAGGCTGAGTACGCCCCCTCCGATTACTCCTTCCCAGGATTTTTTTGGTGAAATGCGC
>CAZFOI010000051.1:0-8606 GCA_964520605.1 uncultured Bacteroidales bacterium | reverse complement strand
TTACATCATTGGCTGCGGTCTCCATATCCACGCTAAGCTCAAACTCCACCGTAATATTGCTTGAACCCTGCCTGCTGACACTGGTCAGGGTGCGAATACCCGGTATCCCATTGATGCTCTGCTCCAAAGGTTCCGTGATCTGGGTTTCTATCACATCAGAATTCGCTCCCGGATAAGAGGTTCTAACGGATATTACCGGCGGGTCTACACTGGGAAATTCCCTGACGCCCAGAAACGTCATCCCTATCATCCCAAACAACAATATCAGGATGGTAAATACGGATGCAAGAACCGGACGTTTTATGCTGATCGATGAAAGACTCATTAAAAAAAAGTTTAAATTGCTGAATCAACAGGTTTTACAATCTCATCCAAGGTCACCGGCAGCCCATGGCGCAATTGAAGTACTCCGGAAGTAAGCAGGGTGTCCCCAAACGAGAGTCCCGAAAGAATCTGAATCTGGGTGGCGGTTCTCAATCCTGTGCGCACATTCACCGAGGACGCGCGACCGTTGCGATAGACAAATACCCTGTCTCCATCCATTTCAGGAATCAGCGCCTCTGTAGGAATGGCAATGGCATCCGGTGTTTCCGATAATTGCAGGGTAATGGCGGTAAACCTTCCGGGTTTAAGCAAACCATCGCGGTTTTCATAAATGGCCCTGGCTATAATGGTTCGGGTGCGTACATCCACTTTGGGATCAACCGCATACACGCTTGCATAAAAGGGTTCAAGTATGCCATTAACGGTGAAGTGTATTGGGAAGCCCGGAGCAACCTCTCCGCTGTACCTCTCAGGAATAAAGAACTCGATTTTCAAGGGCTTGAGCTTTACCAGCCTGGCAATCCTGGTGTTTGGGTTCGCGTAACTGCCTTCGCTGAGGTATCTCAGGCCAATGACGCCATCGAAGGGGGCTCTCAATTCTGTTTCCGCAATCCTTGCTTCAACCAGCATGATATCGGCTTCCAGGGTTTGTAATTCCGTCACTATCTGGTCATAGCTTTCCTGGCTGATGGCATCGCGGGAAAGCAGGGTGCGCTGCCTGAACTCCCTGTCTTCTGCAAGCCGCTTCTGGGCCTTTAGTCTTAGCAACTGGGCCTGAAGGTGCCTGTCGTTCACCTTGGCCAGCAAATCTCCTTTACTCACTTCAGACCCTTCACGAAAGTAAATCCCTACTATCTTACCGGATGTTTCAAATGAAAGGTCAACCTCTTCATCGGGCAGCAGGGTGCCGGAACTATTGATAAGCTCCACCATTCGTTCTGGTGAGATAATCAGGGCATTCACATTCAGGGCGCGTTGCTGCATTCCCTGCATGGGACCGCCTCCCGGGCCGGCAGGAGATTCGGATTTTGAGAACATTGGTTTGATGCGGGGGTAAAGGATCAGCCCTAACACCAGCAAAAGCAAAATGTAAATGATATAGGAACGGGCATTTTTCTTCATCAGGGGTAGTATTGGATGATTAGAGACTCAATAAACTTTGACAGCAGGAATCAGGCAAGGTTTAATCGGCTGAAAATTTTTTTTCATGATTAGGGGTTCAAACAGCAAATTAACTGTTTTTGTTTGGAACAGGCATAAATTTACCCTTATAAACAGGCTTTTATGAACCTATTTTAACTATTTTTAGCAACCAATAAAGACCACATTTTTTTAACCAAATCAACTTGCATCGACAATGAATACACATTCTGTCATCAGGAAGCTGCTGTTGGTCGTTACCTTGCTTGTGTCATTACAAACAGCAGGCGTCGCCCAAAAAAAATACGAATACATCAGCTACCCCGGCGATCCTTTGGGCGCCCGCATCTACACCCTCGAAAACGGCTTAAAGGTTTATCTTTCGGTTTTCAATGAGGCACCGCGAATCCAGACCTATGTGGCCGTCAGGGTAGGCGGCAAAAATGACCCTGCCGAAACCACCGGTCTGGCCCATTACTTCGAACACCTAATGTTTAAAGGAACGAGCCGGTTCGGAACCCTCGACTATGAAAAGGAAAAGCCGCTGCTCGATCAGATAGAGGCTCTTTTCGAAGTGTACAGGGTAGAAACGGATGAGGCCACTCGCCGGGCACTCTACCGCCAGATAGATTCTATCTCCTACATCGCCTCCACCCTTGCCATTGCCAATGAATACGACCGCCTGATGACAGCCATTGGTTCCACAGGGACCAATGCCGGAACATCCTATGACTATACCATTTATATGGAGAACATCCCTGCCAATCAATTGGAAAACTGGGCCATGATCCAGGCCGACCGTTTCAGCGATCCGGTATTGCGCCTGTTTCATACCGAACTCGAAACCGTTTATGAGGAAAAGAATATGTCGCTTACAAATGATGGCCGCCTGGCAAGCGAGACCCTGATGCGGGGCTTGTTTCCCAACCATCCCTATGGCCTTCAGACCATACTCGGAGAAGCGGAGCACCTTAAAAACCCGTCCATAGTAAACATAAAGAATTTCTTTACTCAATATTACGTACCCAACAACATGGCCGTGGTAATGTCCGGAGACTTTGACCCCGATCAGGCAATCGCCATCATAGACAGGCATTTCGGGAGTCTCAAACCCTCGCCGGTTCCGGAGCCCCGTTTCGGAACCCAACCCCCCATTACCAGCCCCATCGTTAAAGAAGTCGTTGGACTGCAGGCAGAAAACGTACAGCTTGGCTGGAGGTTCGAAGGGATTGGTTCTGATCAGGCGTTTTATCTGAACATGATTTCCATGATACTGTCTAACGGCAGGGCCGGATTGATAGATCAGAATCTGAACAAACAAATGGCCACCCTGGGTGCCAGCGCATCGGCCCGACTGATGACCGATTACGGCATGTTCGTACTGGCCGGCAGAAACAAAAGGGGGCAGAGTCTTGACGAAGTAAGGGATTTGCTGCTCGAGCAACTCGATCTGCTTAAGAAGGGCGACTTCCCTGACTGGCTTATGGAAGCGGCCATCAACAACCTGAAACTTGCTGAAATGCGCAGGGCAGAAAACATCCAAAGCAGGGCCATGGCTATGGCTATGGCATTTCTGAACGGGGTGCCCTACGAACAGACCCTTGACAACATCAACAGGCTATCTGCAATTACCAAGGACGATGTGGTGGCTTTTGCCAATCAGCATCTGCGTAAGGACAACTACGTGATTGTTTACAAAAGACAGGGCCAGCCCGAAAATATGGAACAGGTAGACAAACCGGCCATTACCCCCATTCACATCAACCGCGATGCCGAATCGCCGGTTCTAAGGCAGGTAAAAGCCAGCCGGGTGGCTCCGATTGAACCGGTGTTTCTGGATTACAGCAAGGATGTTTCCAGGGGAAAAACCCGCAACAACATTGAGATCCTGTATGCAAAAAATGAAGCCAACCCCACGTTTTCCATCACCTATCTCTGGGACATGGGCGCTTACCACAACCAGTATCTGCCCTATGCCGCTGCTTATCTGAACCTGATTGGCACAGACAAACTTTCAGCAGAAGACATCAGCAACGAATTTTACAAACTGGCATGCAGCTTCAACATAAATGTAGGCAATGATGAAACCCGCATTACCATCAGCGGGTTGAGTGAGAACCTGGAAAAAGCCCTTGCCCTTTTCGAATCATTGGTATGGAATGCCCGGGAAGACCAGACGGCTCTTACCCGCTACATGGAAAACATCAAAAAGGCCCGGCAAGACAGCAAGGCCAACCAGCAAACCGTATTTACCGCACTGGTAAATCGCGCCATGTATGGCCCGAACAACCCCTTTACCCATACACTTACTGATGTTGAACTGGATGCCATCACTCCCGGCAAACTCATCAATACCCTTCGTGAAATCTGGGCCATAGACCACAAGATTGTCTTCTTCGGACCCCAGAGCATACGGGAAGTAACCGCCATGGTGGAAAAACACCACAAAACCCCGCGCAGGCTTGCTGCGGTTCCCACGGGCATCAGGTTCACTCCGCTGGAGACCACGAAAAACAAAGTGTATTTTGCCCATTATGATGCCAACCAAAGCTATCTGCAAACCATCAGCAGGGGCATGCGCTACTCAGAGGATAACCTTCCCCTGATCCAGATGTACAATGCCTATTTTGGAGGCGGTATGAATGCCATAGTGTTCCAGGAAATGCGCGAGAAACGCGGACTGGCCTATACGGCAAGGTCAAACTATGGGGGCATCAATGCTCCGGATGAGTATTATGTTAACACCAGCTATATAGCCACCCAGAACGATAAGGTGGTGGATGCCTTCAGTGCCTTCAATGAGCTCTTTGAAGACATGCCGGTGTCTGAATCATCCTTTGCCCTGGCCAAAGACCAGTTGATATCAAATATTCGCACCCAGAGAATCAGAGACACAGGAATTATATATAATTATCTGAATGCCAAAAAGTTCAACAGAGAAAGCGACATTCGGAGAAAACTTTACCAGGAGCTTCCCGGCATCAGTATGGATCAGGTAAAGGCATTCAATGAGCGTCACATCAAGGGGCAACCAAAAACATACGTAATCCTTGGAAACGAAAATGTGGTTGATTTCGACATGGTCGAAAAACTTTTCGGTCCGGTTACGCGTTTGTCAAGAGAAGAATTGTTTGTTTTCTAAAAAGCAACCAAATGGACTACTGCTTTACATACCGCTCCCGGCAGATGAGCTATGATCAGGCCATCGAAAAGGTTACCGCTGCCCTTCAGACTGAAGGTTTTGGCGTGCTCACCCGGATAGATGTCAAAGACACCCTGAAAAAGAAGATCGACGTGGACTTCAGAAACTATATAATTCTGGGGGCATGTAATCCGCATTTTGCCCACAAAGCCCTCTTGGCTGAACCCAAGCTTGGGGCCTTTCTTCCATGCAACGTGGTGGTTGAACAGGCCGGGCAGGACTTTGTCGAGATTTCCATAGTGGACCCCATTGCCATGATGGCATCGGTAAACAATCCGCAGCTATCAGAACTTGCTGCTGAAGTACGGGAGAAACTGCAACGCGTAATTAAGGCAGTAGCGGAATAATTTTTTTGGGACTGACCCTCCGGAAAGCCGGAGCCGGTCTGGGCACCGGGGCATATGAACTGCCTCCCGGTGATTTTCAGACCGGCTCCGGCTTCGTATTTTTCCTGTGTCGGACTTTCCGGACTTATGCCGGTAGTACGTAAAAGAAGATGGAGAAAAAGTGGCTGATGGCACCTGCCAGAACGAAAAAATGCCAGATTACATGATTAAAGCGGTTCTGTTTCTTTAGATAAAAAATAACACCCATACTATAGGCAAGACCACCGGCCAGCAGCCAGAGAAGCCCCCCGAGAGGAACACTCTGTATCAGAGGACGGATGGCAATCAGGATGATCCAACCCATGAACAGATAAATCAGGCTGGATACAAATCGCATGCGATGGGTGTAAAAAAACAGCTTGAACACCACACCTGCAATGGCCAACCCCCAAATAACCCCAAAAATGGCCCAGCCCCAGGGACCACGCATCGACACAAGGGTAAATGGAGTATATGTGCCTGCAATCAAAATAAAAATCGAAGAATGATCCAGTACATTCAGGTACTCCTTAATTCTTTTATTCCTGAAGCTGTGATACAGGGTGGATGCTGTAAACATCAGAATCAGGCTGAACCCGTATATGGAAAAACTGACGATTTTCCAGGCATCCGCAGTTCGAATGCTGGCAAAAACCACCAACAAAACAAGCCCGGCAATGGCCAGCAGCACACCTGCCCCATGGGTAATGCTGTTGAGGGTTTCATGCAGGTACAACACCCAACGTCTTCTTTCCATTATGTAATCATTAATTGTTTTGGTTTGATGCCGGCAGCCGGCATGCAGTACCATGATATTTGGTTAACTTAGCCGGGGGCTATGCCATAGCCCCATGGAATATAAACTGAAAGCCCCCTCAAATAGTATGTCTGGCATGAACAAAACTTTCACCTCCGATAAAGATTACGCCATCCGGCTTGATCAAAGCGACTCACTGAGCGGTTTCCGGCAACGCTTTTCCCTTCCCAAAACCGGGATATACATGGATGGCAATTCCCTCGGACCGGCCAGCAAAGAAGCCGAAGCTTCGCTTCTCAGGGTCATGCAGGAATGGAAGGAATCGGGAATAGGCGGATGGCTGGATGCCCAAAGGCCATGGTTCCACTTTGCCGAGGACCTTGGTGCCATGGCTGCTCCCCTGGTCGGGGCAGCTGAAGGGGAACTCATTATGAGCGGTGCCACCACCATCAACATTCATGCACTGATTTCCGGTTTTTATAAACCTCAGGGAAAACGATCAAAAATCCTGGCCGATGCGCTGAACTTCCCTTCTGATATCTATGCCCTGAAAAGCCAGATACAGCTCAAAGGCCTTGATCCCGACAAGGAGCTGGTGCTTGTTTCATCAAAAAACGGCAAAACCCTGGATGAGGAAGCCATTGTGAAACGTATGGGGCCGGAGACAGCTCTGGTTTTCCTGCCTTCGGTACTGTATGCCAGCGGCCAATTGCTCGACATGGAATACCTTAGCAAAGAAGCAGGGAAAAGGGGAATCCCCATTGGATTTGATTGCAGCCATAGCGCCGGAGCCATCCCCCATAAACTGAACGAATGGGGCACAGACTTTGCCACTTTCTGCAGCTACAAATACATGAATGGCGGCCCGGGTGCTCCTGCTTTTCTTTACATCAACAACAGGCATTTTGGGAAAGGGCCGGCCATGGCCGGGTGGTTTGGCTATCAGAAAGACAAACAGTTCGATATGTCTTTGCATTTTGCCCCGGCACCCCATGCCGGCGGGTGGCAGATTTCCACCCCTTCCCTGCTTGCAGCCGCCGCACTGGAAGGTTCGCTTGCCATAATGAATGAGGCCGGAATTGCTGCCATTCGGGAAAAATCCCTGCGCATGACCGATTATCTTATTGAGCTTATCAAACATAATTTGCCCAAAGACAGCTTTGGTTTCGATATTGCCACCCCTTTGGAGCATAACCGAAGGGGAGGACATGTGGCGCTGACGCATCCTGAGGAAGCCTGGAGAATATCACTGGCGCTGAAACAAAGAGGAATTATCCCTGATTTCCGTCAACCGGACATCATCCGACTGGCGCCGGTGGCCCTTTACAATACCTATCAGGAAATATGGGAGCTGGTCGATGCCCTTAGAAAGATTGCCGAAAACAGGGAATACGAAAACTTCCCATCAAGCCGGCATGCCGTTCCCTGAGAATCCTTATATTTACTGTAATTATCTGCGTAAAACCATAAAACACCATAGATATGACCGAACAGGAAATGCAATTGAGAAAAATGTTGCAGACAATCCGCAAACATGCACGGACATTTGCACTTGCACTCCTTGCTGCCATTGCGCTGTTTACCTCAGTGCGGACAGTGGGTCCGGAGCAGGAAGGCATCGTGCTTTTTTTGGGCAAATTCAACCGGACTGTCCAACCGGGACTGAATTTTATCGTACCATTTGGTTTGGAAAAAATGTACAAGATCCCGGTACAAAGACAGCTGAAACAGGAATTCGGGTTCAGAACCACCCAGGCAGACGTTCGATCCCAATACGCCAAGGATGCCTACCGGGATGAGTCGCTTATGCTCACTGGAGACCTTAACCTGGCCGATGTGGAATGGGTGGTTCAATACCGCATCGTAAACTCTTACAATTACCTGTTCAGGGTAAGGGATGCTGAGGATGCCCTAAGGGACATGTCAGAAGCCGCCATGCGCAAAATTGTTGGCGACCGAACCGTGAATGAAGTGCTTACGGTTGGCCGGCAGGAAGTGGCTTCCAGTGTGGAGGTATTGTTGCAACGCATGTGCGACGAGTATGAGAATGGCATTCGCATAGACCAGGTGGTACTCCAGGATGTCAATCCTCCGGATCCGGTAAAACCTTCCTTTAATGCTGTAAATGAGGCCCAACAGGAAAGGGAAACCCTGATAAACCGGGCCCAGTCTGAATACAACCGGGTAATTCCCAGGGCAAGGGGCGAGGCGCTTGAAACCATTCAGCTTGCCGAAGCTTTTGCCCTGAACAGGGTAAACCGCGCCACCGGTGAGGCAGACCGTTTCAATTCGCTGTTTGCGGAATACATCAAAGCCCCCGAAGTAACCAAAAAAAGGATTTATTTCGAGACCATGGAACGCATCATGCCCAAACTGGGCAATAAGGTTATAGTAGATGAAAACGGCACCAATGTGCTGCCCCTGCTCAATCTGGATGCCGTTAAGCCACTGGGCAAATAATCCACTCTCCGCCACACGATCAACAACAACGAACAAATGAAAACAAAACATATCATCCTGCTGATAGTCCTGATTGCGGCCATCATTGCCCTTCTCAACAGCTTTTTTATCCTGGACGAAACCCGTCAGGCCATCGTAACCCAGTTCGGAAAGCCTGTGGGCGGTGCGCGCACCCAACCCGGCCTGAACTTTAAGGTGCCGTTCATTCACAAGGTGCAGTATTTCGACAAACGCTACCTGAAATGGGACGGCGACCCCAACCAGGTTCCCACCCAGGACAAAAAATTCATACACGTAGACACCTATGCCCGCTGGCAGATAACCGATCCCCTTCAGTTTTTCATCCGTTTGCGCGATG
>CAZFOI010000050.1:0-8680 GCA_964520605.1 uncultured Bacteroidales bacterium | reverse complement strand
AGAAAGGGGGAAAAGCAATCCCCTGATTTATCTGAAAAACCTGGTTTCCTCACTTTTTTCCTATACATCCAGCCAAACCAATGTAGTAATTGATGACAATGAAATCAATGAAAAGGTTTTCAGTATTGGTATCGGCATCGGACAATACAATGGAGGTGGCATGCGACAGGCTCCGGATGCCCTGCCCGATGATGGACTTTTTGACCTTACCCTGATCAAGGATATGTCCAAATGGTCTGTCATCACGAGTATAAAAAAACTATACGACGGCAGTATCGGAAAACACAAGCGGGTAATTACCATGGTAGGAAAAAATATTCGAATTGATGCCGACCCTCCGGTTTTGCTCGAAACCGACGGAGAATCTCTGGGCCAATCGCCCTTTGTTTTTGACATTGTACCCAAAAGCATCAAGGTCATCATCAACCGTTCCTCAAACTGATTCTAACAATACCTTACCATTTTTATGACTACAAAAGGAGAAGATCGCTTTAAGAGCATTGTATCACACTGCAAGGAGTATGGGTTTATATTTCCTTCAAGCGAAATTTACGATGGCCTGAGCGCCGTTTATGATTACGGACACAATGGCGTGGAACTGAAAAACAACATCAAGGATTATTGGTGGAAAGCAATGGTCAGATACCACGAGAACATTGTCGGTCTGGACTCCGCCATATTCATGCATCCTACGGTATGGAAAGCTTCGGGCCATGTAGATGCATTCAATGACCCACTGATAGATAATAAGGATTCCAAAAAGCGCTATCGCGCAGACGTGCTTATTGAAGACCATATTGCCAAACTGGAAGACAAAATCAACAAGGAGACAGAGAAAGCCGCCAAACGTTTTGGCGACGCTTTTGATGCCGGGCTGTATGCCGAAACCAACCCAAGGGTGTTGGAGATCAAAGAAAAAATCCGGGATATCAACAAGCGCTTCGTTTCAGCTCTTGAGGAAAACAGGCTTGCCGACATCAAAGACCTGATTATTGAGCTGGGTATTGTTTGTCCTGTTTCAGGTTCAAGAAACTGGACCGATGTCAGGCAGTTCAATCTGATGTTTTCCACTCAGATGGGCTCTTTCTCTGAGTATGCAAATCAGATTTTCCTCAGGCCCGAAACCGCTCAGGGAATTTTTGTCAACTACCTGAATGTGCAGAAAACAGGCCGTATGAAACTGCCTTTTGGAATTGCTCAGATTGGGAAGGCATTCCGCAATGAGATTGTTGCCCGGCAGTTTATTTTCCGCATGAGAGAGTTTGAACAAATGGAAATGCAGTTCTTTGTGCAACCGGGACAGGAAAAGAAGTGGTATGCGTACTGGAAAGAACAGCGGATGCGCTGGCATCTGGCCCTGGGCATTCCCCGGGAAAAATTCCGCTTCCACGACCATGAGAAACTGGCGCATTATGCCAATGCTGCAGCGGATATTGAATTTGAATTCCCATTTGGATTCAAGGAACTCGAAGGAATACACTCCCGTACAGATTTCGATCTTGAGGCCCATCAGCGTTTTTCGGGGAAAAAGCTTCAGTACTTCGATCCCGAAACAGAAGAAAGCTATGTCCCATACGTAGTGGAAACTTCCATCGGGCTCGACCGAATGTTCCTGGCAATCGTAAGCAATGCCTATACTGAAGAAACCCTTGAAGACGGCTCAGAGCGCGTGGTTATGCGCATCCCCCCGGCTCTTGCTCCTGTTAAGGCTGCTGTTCTGCCGCTTGTGAAAAAAGACGGTATGCCTGAAAAGGCCAGGGAAGTGTTCGACCTGCTTAAATATGACTTCAATTGTCAGTATGAAGAAAAAGATGCCATTGGCCGCAGGTATCGCCGTCAGGATGCCATCGGAACCCCCTATTGTCTCACGATTGACCATGAAACCCTGGAAAACAATACAGTTACCATACGGGAAAGGGATTCGATGCAGCAGGAACGCATTCCTGTAGAAAACGTAATTCAAATTGTTAAGCAACGCACCGACATCAGACCTTAACATGCTTACGCTAAATGAAATAAAGGCTCCTGTGAACGATCACATGAAGACCTTTGAGGGACGCTTCAGGGATTCAATGAAAACCAAAGTTCCTTTGCTTGATACCATCACCCGGTATATTGTCAAGCGAAAAGGAAAACAGATCCGTCCGCTTTTTGTGTTTTTCTCGGCCGGTATGTTTCAGGGAATCAATGAGCGCACCTATCGCGCCGCTACCCTGATAGAGCTGCTGCATACCGCTACGCTGATTCACGACGATGTGGTGGATGACTCAAACGAACGCAGGGGGTTCTTTTCATTAAATGCTCTGTGGAAAAACAAAATATCGGTGTTGGTTGGCGACTATCTGCTCTCCCGGGGACTGCTGTTATCTTTGGAAAACGATGATTTTGACCTGCTGCGTATTGTTACCCAGTCTGTAAGGGAAATGAGTGAAGGGGAATTGTTGCAGATTGAAAAAGCCAGGCGGCTTGATATTGAAGAATCGGTGTATTTTGAGATCATTAAGAAAAAAACCGCCTCGCTGATCTCCTCCTGTCTTACAAGCGGGGCAGCTTCGGCAGGTGCTTCTGCTGAAGAGCAGGCCATCATGAGCCTGGTGGGCGAGAAGGCCGGCATCGCATTTCAAATCAAAGACGACATCCTGGATTTTGATCGGGATAATTGCAAAGGCAAGCCATCCGGAGTAGACATCAAGGAGAGAAAACTGACACTGCCACTGATTTACCTGCTGAATCATGCAACTTCTTCAGAAAAGCGAAAAATCATCAATACGGTAAAAAACCACAATCATGATCCCATAAGAGTGGGTGAACTAATAGACATGGCTGAAGAAAAAGGCGGTATCCGGTATGCCATTGAGCAAATGCAAAGATACCGACATGAAGCCATTGAATTGCTCCACAGCCTGCCCGAGGTTCCGGCCAGAAACTCACTCGAACAACTAATTGCTTTTACCACAGACCGCAAGTCCTGATCACAGGCCGGTCTTTTTCTTTGCTGTGGTTTTTACTGATTCCTGTGAAAAGGCCTGAATGAGTTTCTCCTCAACTATCAGGGCGTCCTCCTTTGCATGGGTGTGGAATTTTGCATAGAGTGTAAACCGTCCTGTTTCCTTATTCTTCTCAACCCCGACCTCAGGCATCGGCTCGGTAATCCATGGCAGTGAGACCAGCAACAAGCGGGCTTCATCCCTGGCATTTGACGGATTCATGGAGGAACCGAGTTCAATATGCACATGATGGGGACGCATTTGTTCCTCCGCCGGTTGTATCAAAATAATTTGTTTTGCAAGCGCTGCATAAGGAATCCGGATGCTTTCGCCCTGACCATTTACGAGAAAAACGGAGCGAAGACCCACTTTTTCAATCACCCCCTCCGCCAGAGCAGTCCGGATGTATTGCCCTTTTTCCAGTCCTGTGTCGGCACGTAAAAGCATGCCCTCAAACATATCCCTGAATACAAACCAGGCAATTCCTGCGACCAGCAAAACACCCATGCTCGCAGCAACCACATGATACCAAGGTGCCTCTCCAAAGAACCAGGAGGTTCCCCAAAAAGCATAGATTAGCCAAACCACAAGCTCAAATACAGGGAAAAAGCGATTCAGCAGCTGTTTGAACCACCCCCTTGAAAGCAATGGAGGGGCAATTGCCCTGATCATGCGAAAAAGCAGGAAAAGAACAATCCCAACAAGAAAAAAAATGAGCAATTTCATTTTTGGTTAATGTTTTTTAGTTTGTTGATCAACAGCAGATCCAATCCGGATCTTATGGCATATATTCCATCAAATTTTTCAATCAGAATGCCTGTTCTTACCAGGTCTCTTATATCAGCATGAACCCGGGCAGGATGGCGCTCCAGGTTTTCGGCCAGACGACCAATTGAAAACCTCCTGTGCATGATGAATTGGGCAATGTAGAACCATTGGTCTGTGGTTATGCCATCAAAAACTTCGGCAGAAGGCATTTCAGGCAATTCAAGATAAATGGTCTTTGCCTGGATCCGGGTTATGGACGACAACCAAATATTCATTGCCGTGCCCGGATTCCCAAAGGACTGTTCAAACAGAGAGTTAAACAACCTCGCCCTGTCGAGTGCAGTCATCCGGGATTCCTCCCGCTTATTAAACACATATTGCATTCCACCCGCATGATGTCTGAGCAGTATCAGTTTTTCCAGGTCTCTGGCACCAAATGGTTCACAACTTATGGTCTGAAGGGCATACCTGCTGAGATTGCACCAGTGATCGAGCATTCGAAGGGCGTGGGTATTAATGTTTATCAGGAAAAGACATCTGGATCCGTACCGGTCTATTAATTGCTTTATCAGCTCAATTACCGCATCTCCACCCGGCTTCCTTTCCCACCAGAGGCCAAGGTCCTGAATGATTACCACGCTCTGCTCGGGTATGGCAAGAAATGCTTCGTCTATGCTGGCGCCAGGTGCCCTGAGTGTTTCTGTCAGTTTTTGGGAAAACACTGTCGGATCTGCCGCACATCCCTTGGGTGCGCGCAAATTAAAAATACGATCAGCAGAAAAGTGCATTCCGGCTACTTTTTTTGAAAGACTTGACTTGCCAGAACTTCTCAGGCCGGTAATAATCAAGGCCCCGGAAAACCCCTTACGGTGCATCTCAACGGCATTGTTGCATAATGCCAACTGATTGTCCATGCCCACCCAGAAATCATCTCCGGTGCCTGACTGACCGGAGAATAAAGTGCGATAATAGAACGGCAATTCAGAGAGAATCTCCTGTTTCGGGGTGGTGGCATTAACCAGGCCAATCATGCCGGCTATTGCTGATGATCCGGAGTGTTCTTTCCTGCTGATCCTGCGAAACCAGATGACCCCTTCGCTTCTTGAATACAAAAGATTTACAAGCTCCCTTTGTATCCTTTCAGATGCGGATTCCATGGTGTCAGAAAGAATACGGCCTGCATAGGTCCTTCCACGAATCTTCCTCTTTCTTTTTGATGTGCCTCCCCCAAGTCCTATGGTTGCTGAGCTCAAGGGGTCAAACGCCGCCTTCAGGCCCTGTTGAAATGCTGTTGAAAGGGCCTGGAGGTTATCATTGATTTGGGATTCTACGGTGCGCAGCCTGGATTCAAACTGATGCAAAAGTTGCATTTGCTCCTGCTTGTTCAATTCAGGATCGGTATCTTCAATTTTATCGAGGTCAACGTGGTAGCTGAAATTCACCAGCCGTGCCTGATCCTTAAGGTCGTGCAATAATACATCAAGATTCCTTTCAACATCGGCCGCCCGGCTGTTCACGTAATCAATAAGGTCTGAGCCAACATAGTATGATACGGTTCTTCTTACTTCAACCGTAATCGAGGGTGCCTCAAAAAATGCATCCTTACTTGTTTGCTCGGCAATCTGATCACCCCCTATTTCCATTTTCTCCGGCAGATCTTTGAGCAATTCCCTTATCTCCTCGAACAACGGTGCATAACCATCTATAATGGCCGGTGTCCGAAGCAGGCTGTAATCGAGTTTTCCGTCTACGATTACCTCGTCAGCACCCAGTTTCTCTCGTCGGGCAATCTGACTAAAAGAGCCTATTACTGACAAAAGCTCTTTCTCAATGCCCTGCATCATTTCCTGATGATGCTTCTGGATTTTGGAACTTATCCTGCTTCTAAGTGAAATGAGCGAGAAATCAAGCAGTCCTCTGGCAATCAAAAGGGTAGTATTTCTTTGCCATAACACAGGAAATCCCTCCAGCTCAAAAGCCATTTCCTCGATCTTTTTGTTATATGCCTTGAAATTTAACGAAAGCATGTTGGAGCGGATGCTCTCCAGATGATCCGTCATGTCATCCATATCGGAAAGAAGTTTCCCGTACATGTTTTCGATTCCTGCGTAAAAAAAGTTTCTGTTCTTGTCTTGCAAAACAGCTACCTTGGCCTTGAGCCTGTCTTTTTCCATTCTGATGGCATCCAATGTCCTGGATGCCGGGGATTGTTTCTGCCTTGCCCTTTCAATTAACTCATGTATGTCTGTCAGCAATTTGCGAACTTCTGAAAGCTGACTGTTGGAGTGCGCAAGAAAATCTGTCATCAGCGCAGTGATGTCCTGAAGTCGCCGATACACCAGAAAATACCGGGTCGCAGCCTGTAGAAGGATTTTGTGGGGAACTTCCCTTGCAAATATCGTTGCGGTCAGTTTTTTCCCCGTCTTGTAAAACCAGACTCTGGGAGAATCACCCTGCTCCCTGATAAAAGACTTTTTCGGCAGCATCAGCCTTACCGACTCAGGGGTAGCGTACAGGCTTGTTCTGATTTCCATGTTAAAATGGGTCAGCGATCTGTGCAACAATTCTTTCTGCCAGGGAATCATTTCATCGCTCAGGTACTGAACCTGTTTTTGAGAGTGATAAGAAAAATCATTCAACACCCTTAAAAGGGCCCGGCTCTGTTCTGCAGGACTTCCCATTTCAAGAGCGCGCATAAGGTTTCCAAAGGTCTTCGAAACAAAAACATCCATGGAGGCAAAGAAAACCGCCTGCTTGTCGGCCAATGGTTCAAACCCGCTGTCAAGCAAATGGCGTATGGATTTTTCCCCTTTTCTTGCAATATGCTGCAGTTCTATATTCAACAATTCAGACGAGGCAGGTTTCATTCCCTGCACAATCCCGGGTAAAGGCCTTGAAATGGGAAATGCTTCCTTCTCAGGCAAATTAATCGCATCTGTGATGAGCCCAATCTCGTCAAATTCAGTTGAAGCATGCAACAACAAAGAGGTCTTAAGCGGAGGCAGGGTGTGGGTAATCAATTCAACCGCCTCTGCTGCCTGCCCTTTAATTAAATCCGGAAGTTCCAGAATGGTAAGATCCGTTTTCCTGGATTCGGCATGTATGATGTCGGCATCAGACAGTTGTTCAACCCCATTGTTGATTACCCTTATTTCAGCTATAATGCGCTCATTGTCGAGCACCTGGTTTATCAGGCCATATAATTGCTCTGAAAGGTGGTTCTGATTGTTTATTACCAGGATGCGAAACCTGGCTCCCCTCCATTCCTTGCTGGATGTAATAAACTTAATAAGAGACAATGCCAGGGACAATATCCGGCCCCTGCCGGTCCACCAAAAATCAATGGTGCGGCATTCCCCAAATCCGGTCTGTTTGTCATAGTGCAACAGAGCCACATTGTAGTCCTGATCGGTGAGTTTGCTTAAGAGTTGGGCAAACTTTTCCGGCTTTTTGCTTTTACTTGCCCACCCCATCAGTATGGTGTTGGGCTCATACCCGGGAAAGCCATATACCCTGGAAATAAAATCTATGCCTTCGTAAACATCCTTACAATGATGCTTGCGGGTAAAGACCCCGGGTTTGCCTGAAGGTTTTTCAAACACCGGGTCCTGCAGCCTTTTATACGCCTGCTGGCCGGAAGGATCTTCAACCAATTCGAAGTTGGTGAAAATACCCAGTTTGCCAACCAGCGCCTTACCCATTTCCACAAGATGGGGACGGTTTTTCTCTCCACCACTGAAAAGAATTACATTGGGTCTCCAGTTTTTGGTTTTTCGTGCGTTATAAGACAATCTTCCCAGGCCTGTTTTCACAAGAGAGGCCCATATGCTGTTCCATGTATCACCAGATTGCAGGGTAAGTTCCTTTCTTTTCAGGAACAAAAACAAACCGACTAAAGCTACCGATGCAAGAATAAGGGCAAAAATATCCAGCTGAATCATCACCACAATACAGGCAATGGCACCTATAATGCTTACAAATCGGGGTATTTTGAATGATGGGCGGAAGTCACTTCCTGCCCAGCTTTCTACTGCATAGGTAATATTCAGGAAGCCATAGGTGATAATAAAAAATATCGTTACAATACGGGCAATTGCGTTCAGCTCACCTATCAGAATGCCGGCCTGAGCGATGGCATAGGTAAGCAGCAGGGCGTTCCTGGGTTCATTCGAAGGGCCAAAACCTTTGGCAAAGAATGGAGGAAGAATTCTGTCTATGGCCACTGCCTGCAGAATTCTGGGTGCACCCAGTATGCTTCCAAGGGCAGAAGAGAGTGTTGCCCCGAGAATACCCGCAATCACCAGCTGGGGAAGCCAGGATATCCGAAACAGTACACGGGGATCCCCTACCAACAACTCGCGATCTACCGTAAATGAAAAAAACAATGCAAGACCAACATATACAACAAGACCAACCGCAATAGCCGCGATGGTCCCAAATGGAATCTGCCTTCGGGGATCCTTCAGATCGCCCGACATGGAAACCCCGGCTTCAAACCCTGTAACGGCAGGAAAAAAAATGGCAAACAGCGCAATCCAGGGCAATGCACCCCCCATAGGCTCCAATAAAGGCTGGGCTGTGGCAAACCCATGCCTGCCCAAAAAAACAGACAGCAGGGAAAGCACCATCGCCGTCATAATCAGATACTGGGTTTTGATGGCCAAAGAAGTTGAGATAAATGTCACTGCTGCCACCAGGAACAGAATAACAGACCCGGCGAGTCGAATGGTGTTAATGGTAACTTCGAAACCAAAATAGGACAGAAAGGTTTCGGCAAAACCGATCAGGTATAAGCTTACACTAAACGATAGCCCTGTAAAAAGTGCCCACCCGAGAGTTCCTCCTATGGGAAGCCCAAGGCTTCGGGATATCATATAATAAGTGCCTCCGGTTTCTACTCTCTTATCCGTTGCAATGGAGGCAAC
>CAZFOI010000049.1:0-8704 GCA_964520605.1 uncultured Bacteroidales bacterium | reverse complement strand
TAGGGCCTTGAACGTTGACGCAGTATTTCAATAATTTCTTTTCTACCCGTGGTAAAACCGCCAAGTCCTCCCCCAAGGGCTTTGCCCAGTGTTCCGGTAATGATGTCTGTTTTATCCATTACCCCATAATGTTCCGCTGCACCGCGTCCGGTTTTCCCTATAAACCCGGCTGAATGGCAAACGTCTGTCATTACCAGGGCATCGTATTTTTCTGCCAGGGCGCAAATCATGTCCATTTTGGCCATATCGCCATCCATGGAAAACACATCGTCTGTAACAATGATGCGATGACGCTGAGCCTGTGCCTCTTTAAGCTGTTTTTCCAGATCGTCCATATCTGCATGCGCATAGCGGTACCTGACAGCCTTGCACAGTCTGACCCCGTCAATTATGGATGCATGGTTCAGCGCATCAGAAATAATGGCGTCATTTTCATCAAACAGGGGTTCGAAAACACCTCCGTTTGCATCAAAACAGGCCGCATATAGAATGGTGTCTTCGGTGCCGAAAAAGGAAGCGATTCTTTGCTCCAGCTCTTTGTGAAGGTCTTGTGTGCCACAGATAAACCTTACTGAAGACAGACCAAACCCATGGGATTGAATGCCTTTTCTGGCACCCTCTTCAACAGCCGGATGATGGGAGAGTCCAAGATAGTTGTTGGCGCAAAAGTTAAGCACCTTCTGTCCAGTGTTCAGGGTAATTTCAGGCCCCTGTGGACTGGTAATGATGCGCTCGTTTTTATAAAGCCCGGCCTGTTTTATTTCGCTAAGCTGGCTGGCAAGATGGTTTTTGATTTTTCCGTACATATATGGGTGTTTTGTGATGATTGTTTATTGCACAGACAGCAGGCTCCTGTACCTCGACTGATCAGAAAACAGCCTGAGGGCTTCCCGGATCTCGGCATCGTCTTTCAGGGTGGCCTTTATCCGGCCTCGCTGATAATAATAGCGTGATGCAATCTCCTCGCGGAGCAACCCTGATATCTCTCCCCTGAAGGTTTGCAGGTCTTCATCTTTATTGTGAAGCAGTTTGTTATGCAACACCTGATATTCATTCCGGATATGATCAAAATAGCCTTCAATCATGGCGGCTTCCTTCATGCGCTGCAGTCTTCGTTCACTTTCGGTGGTGTAGTCAAACCCCTTTTCATGCACAAATCGAATAAAATCCAGGTAAATGTCGTCCGTGATTTCGAATTCAGACGGATCGGGAAGCTTATCATATTTGCGTCTGTAATAGCTGGCATAATCGAAAATCACCAGTCGGGCCATAAGTTCCCTGGTAATTGATGCATATTGGGGTTCTTCAATGGCAATATCCGGCTCGATACCTCCACCATCATACACTACACGTCCGCTTGAAGTTTTAAAGGCTGTTTTCAGGGAGTCGGGAATCATGGCCACACTGCCGTCCTCATTGCGCTGGGCATAGTCTATGGCCTGAATACAGCGTCCACTGGGAATGTAATATTTGGCAACGGTGACCTTTAGTTGTGTGTTGAAAGAAAGCGGAACCACATTCTGGACCAGGCCTTTTCCAAAAGTCCGCTGCCCCAAAATCACCCCACGATCAAAGTCCTGTATGGCACCGGCTACTATTTCAGATGCGGAAGCACTGCCACGATCAACAAGAACCACCAGCGGTATGTCAAGGTCTATCGGGTCATTCAACGTACGATGGGTGGTGTTGCGCTCTGCAAGCCGCCCTTTGGTGCTGACAACCAGCTTATTCTTGTCAACAAAAAGGTTAACGATGTTTACTGCTTCGTGAAGCAGGCCACCCCCGTTACCTCTCAGGTCAAGGATAAGGCCCGATGGATTGTTTTCCGCCCTAAGCGCATTCAGAGCTTCTTTAACATCACGCCCTGCATGCTGTGTAAACCCTGAAAGTCTGATATATGCCGTATTCTCATCCAGCATGCCATAATACGGAATATTGTCGATGGTAACCACCCTGCGCTCAAGTTCCCGGGTAAACGGCTGTTGAACATCATCCCTTCCTATTAGCAGGCGTACAGTGGTTCCAGGCTGCCCCTTCAGCAGGTTGCTAACCTCTTCCTGATTCAGCCCGCGGGCAGATTGTCCGTTAATCTCCAGAATGCGGTCTCCGGCCATCAGGCCGGCCTCCTGCGCCGGAAAGCCCTGGTGGGGCTCGGAGATTACCACATACTCGTCCCTTCGAAAGATCAATGCACCGATACCCCCGTATTGTCCGGTGGTCATAAACCTTACATCCTCGATCTGAGACTCAGGAATGAAATTGGTGTAAGGATCCAAAGAGTACAACATCTCATCTATTCCGGCTTTTATAACCTCCGCAGGGTTTACATCATCCACATAATTCACGATCAACTCCCTGAATAATGTGGAAAAAATATCCAGATGCCTGGCTATTTCAAAATTTCTGCTGGTATGGGCTGTAAAAACCGTAAGCAAAATCACGGCCAATAGCACGCTCAGGCCGACTTTTATTTTTCTTGAAGCTTTGGTAATGCCTTTCATAACATAAGTTTACTTTATCAGGGTACCGGATCATAACCACTCCCACCCCATGGATGACAGGAAAGTATGCGTTTCAGCGTAAGCCAGCCACCATAAAACGGGCCATGCTTTTTGATGGCTTCTATGCCATATTGCGAACAAGAAGGCGCATACCTGCAGGATGAGGGAAGATAGGGAGAGATGGCCCCCTGATACAATCGGATAAGCCCGATCATGAGCCATGACAGCCCGGTTTTTAACCAGATAATTGCCTTCATTGTGGGGTTATTTCCTCAGATCCCTCTATCAATCGCTCCAGTACCTCCTGCAAAGATACGCTGATTTTTTTTTCAATTTCCTGAAAGGGTAAGATATCGGACGCAACATATACCCAGGCTATCAGGCATGTCTTTTTTTCCCGGATAAGCTTTTGGTGCAGTTTACCCTTGTTCAGGCGATAGGCCTCTTTGATTCTTCTGCGTATCAGGTTTCGGTCTGTGGCTTTTTTATGCTTAGATGCCGGTACGGAAACAAGGCACTTCAGACCAAAATCAGGCGTTTCTCCGGGCTTTCCATTCTGAGCACCGGCCTGCAGAAGATATACCACCCGGAAAGGATATTCAAAGAATCCCTGTCCGGAACGAAACAGGTTCTGCCTGAGCACAAAACTGCCCAGTCTTTCATTTTTTCTGAAACGATATGCGGGGGTCAAGTTGCCCTTATTTTTTGCCAAGCTTTTGCAGGTACTCCTGTAAGGCCATGGTCATGGATGGAGCAGACTCCGTAGGAGCAGGCACATTCAGGGTCAGGCCCTCTTTTTTAAGTGCTTTTGCCGTTGCGTCTCCAAATGCGGCAATCACGGTGTCTCCCTGTACAAAATCCGGAAAATTGTGTCTCAAAGACTGGATGCCAAACGGACTGAAGAAAACAAGCATTTGATAATCAGAAATCCGGATATCCGACAGGTTGGCGGGAATGGTTCTGTAAATACAGGCAGGTGCAAACTGAATTTTGTTTTGCCTGAGCATCTGAGGAATTTCCTTTTTGTGACTTTCACCGCAGGCAAACAGGAATTTTTCTTCCTTGTGCTTCTTAATTATATCCAGCAAATGCCCTATATGGTTTTTGCCAAAGAAAATCTTGCGTTTGCGAAATTGTACATACTTCTGCAGATAAAGCGCAATCGCCTCGGAAGTACAGAAATACTTGGTGTTGTCGGAAACCTGAACCCTCAGTTCTTCACACAGGGTGAAGAAATGGTCAACAGCATGTTTTGATGTGAAAATTATGGCGGTATAGTCCGGAATGTTGATTTTCTGCTTTCTGAACTCTTTTGCGCCAACACCCTCTATGATGAAAAATTTGCGAAAAGTAATATCCAGATTGAACTGCCTGGCAATTTCTGAATAGGGGGATTTTTCGTTATCAGGCTGGGGTTGCGATATGAGTACTTTTTTAATCTTCAAAGCTATCCTCCTTATTATTTTTCAGACCAACGGGACCCATCCGCTGACAGCCCTGACAAGGATCAAAGCAGGGGCCACTTCGATGGTGCAAAGGTACAAAAATAAATAATATGCTGACAAGCCTGACCCACTCATGCCAATTACACCACCCCTGAGGACACGTAAAAAATGGGACAATATAAAAATCCCCCATGCTACCATCAGCGCAAGGTGTCCGGGAGTATACACTGCAAACACCACCACAGGAAACAGGACCATGCCGGTAAACTGATTGAAAACCATCAGGTTTCTAAGGTAAGAAAGGGTTGCCCTGCGGGTATGAAAAACCCATGCTATGATTTGCATCAGAACTCCTTTAAAAAGCACCAGCAATACAAGGGCCCCGGCCACCAGGAGAAACATGATTGCCGAAGGTATGGCAGGTATGGGGTTTTCTTCGAATAGAAAATATCCTGTATGCCATATTAAAAGGGAAAGTGTCAGCACATAATTCATGTAGAGCATATAACAAACCGCCTCATCAAAACAATTTCCTTCCCTCTCCATCTGATGAAAATACCTGTCTCCAAACAGTGCCCCAATAAGCTGAAACACCCGGCTTCGGAAAAAATACCAGGAAACCGCCATCAGGTACAAGGCGACAATCACTACAAAAAAAACCCAGTTCTCCTGGACCGTAGAGGCAACAACATTTTCTGTCATACCCAAGATTATGTATTGCAAAAATACATGAATTCGCGATTCATATACCATAGAGGCAATATAAGTCCCTGTTATATAATTAACAACCGAGGCGGGGGTGCAAGGTATTCTTTTTAAAAAAATAACAATTTGACTTTGTGTGCTGCCAAATAAAGACTAATTTTGCTGACCCTTTGACATTCAACCACATCTATTCATTAAAGCACCTGATACATGCAACTGCTGGAAACCATTAAGCAAAAGGCCCGACTGGTAGAAAAAACCATTGTTCTGCCGGAAGGCACAGAAGAAAGAACCCTCAGGGCAGCCAATACCATTATTATGGAAAGACTGGCAAAAATCATCCTTTTGGGCAATACGGAAGCGATCAGGCAATCAGCCGCAGGCATGGGGCTGTCGGCCATTCATGAGGCCACCCTGATTGATCCGGTTCATTTCGAAAAAAAAGCCTTTTATGCCAATATGCTGTTCGAACTTCGAAAAGACAAAGGGATGACCCTGGAACAGGCCACCACCCTGGCAGAAGACCCGCTCTATCTGGCTACCCTGCTTATTAAAAACGGCGATGCCGACGGGGAAGTGGCAGGAGCACAGAATGCCACCGGCAATGTGCTCAGACCGGCATTTCAGATTATCAAAACCCTGCCGGGAATCAGTGTGGTTTCCGGCGCATTCCTGATGATCATGCAGGAAAAACATTGGGGAGAAGACGGCATCCTGGTATTTGCAGACTGTGCCGTTCATCCGGATCCCAACGCCAAAGAACTTGCCGAAATAGCTGTTATGACCGGACGTACAACCAGGGCAATCCTTGGGGTGGAACCCAGAATCGCCATGTTGAGTTTTTCTACCAAAGGCAGCGCCAAACACCCCATGTGCGATAAGGTAATTGAGGCCACTCGCCTGGCCAGGGAAATGGAGCCGGGCATGCTGATCGATGGTGAGCTTCAGGCAGATGCTGCCATCATCGAAAGCATAGGCAAGAGCAAGGCCCCTGACAGCCCGATTGCTGGCAAAGCCAATGTATTGGTTTTCCCGTCCCTTGAGGTTGGGAATATCGCATATAAACTTGTGCAACGTTTGGCCAAAGCCGAAGCTGTTGGACCTGTTCTTCAGGGGATGGCTGCACCAATCAACGACCTGTCGAGGGGTTGTTCCGTAGACGACATCGTAAACCTGGTGGCAATTACCGTTAACCAGGCAGCTGGGAAATAAGCATTACATACTTATAATTACAAACAGTTCAAAACCATTAACACAACCATTTGCAATGAAAATTTTAGTGCTGAATTGCGGCAGTTCTTCCATTAAGTATCAACTGATCAATATGGCAAACAATGCCGAATTGCTCGCAAAAGGGCTTCTTGAGAGAGTCGGCCTTAAAGACAGCGAACTCAAACACCAGCCAAAAGGCAAGGAAGCCTATATGCTGATTCAGGACGTTCCCGATCATGAAACCGGCATAGATTTGATTTTAAAGGCCCTTCTTGATCCGGCACACGGAGTAATTGAAAGTGTTAACGACATATTTGCCGTTGGCCACCGGGTGGCACATGGCGGTGAAAACTTCAGCGCAAGCGCCCTGATTACCGAAGAAGTTAAGAAAAACATCCAGGATGTAATTGAGCTGGCCCCCCTGCACAATCCCGCCAACCTGAACGGGATCACTTCGATGGAAAAACTGCTACCAAAGGTTCCCCAGGTAGCGGTGTTCGACACGGCCTTTCATCAGTCCATTCCGCAACATGCCTATATGTACGGACTTCCTTATTCGCTGTATGAAGAAGACAAAATCAGGCGTTATGGATTTCATGGCACCAGCCATAAATACGTTTTCGAGAAAGCATGTGATGCCCTGTTCATGCGTAAAAACAATGTAAAGGCCATCACCTGCCACCTGGGCAACGGAGCTTCTATAGCCGCCATTAAAAATGGCAAA
Source organism: uncultured Bacteroidales bacterium (assembly GCA_964520605.1). Classification (GTDB taxonomy): domain Bacteria; phylum Bacteroidota; class Bacteroidia; order Bacteroidales; family UBA7960; genus CAZFOI01. The sequence goes on along the minus strand of CAZFOI010000049.1, from coordinate 2,117 downwards.
TCGGTAGATACCTCTATGGGCCTCACACCCGTTGAAGGGCTGCTGATGGGTACACGCGCCGGGGATCTTGATCTTGGTGCCCTGTTATACATCATGAAAAAGAAAGGCCTCAGCATTGATGATGCCAACAATTTGATTAACAAAAAAAGTGGCGTTCTTGGCATCAGTGGTGTTTCCTTTGACATGCGCGATGTGGAAAATGCGGCCTGGAATGACGGAGACAAGAGAGCACAACTGGCCCTTGATATGTATATCTACCGCATTAAGAAATACATTGGCGCCTATGCAGCCGCCATGGGTGGGGTAGACCTGATCATTTTTACGGGTGGTGTGGGTGAAAACGGACCTGAAACCAGGGAAAGCGTTTGCAAAGGACTGGAATTTCTGGGCGTTCAATTCGATCCCGAAAAGAATACCGGCCTGCGTGGCAAGTTGGAAATGATCTCAAAACATGAGTCCAAAGTAAAGGTTATGGTGGTTCCCACCAATGAGGAGTTGGTCATTGCACATGACACCTTGAAAATCGTTGCTTACCAGGATCAGTCAACAGAAATTTAATCTTCCTGTTCTATAAGGTTAAGGCCGCCACGGGCATCCGTGGCGGCCTTAGCTGCATTATGGGAACATGTTTTTAACCTATACCTGAGGATATTTGCGCATCAGCTCAAAGGGTTTCATCAGCAAATCAACATATTGGGCTCTCTGATAGGCATAGGGATCCTTTACTTCTGCCTTGGAAAGCATGCCCTTGAAATCATTTACTGAAGCATAATTACCGGCTTCCATCCACTTAACCATATCATTGAGCATATAACCAATCTGCGATACCTTGTTAACATAAACCGTGCTTACCACCTGGACCGCATCGGCTCCCGCGAGTATCATCCTGACCATATCCTGTCCTGTAAAAACACCGGTATTGGCACATATGCCGGCCTTTATCTGCTTGTGCAGCAAGCCAATGAATCGCAGTGGGAGGCGATAATCTCCAGTCTGACTCAGGTAAAATGAAAAGCTGTGCTGCTTCTTGTCAACGTCAAGGTCTGGCTGGAACAGGCGATTGAACAAAACAACCCCGTCGGCTCCTGCCTGATCCATCTGTTTCACCAGATGCAGGGTGTTGGAATAAAACGGGCTGATCTTTACACTCACCGGGATCTTCACCCTGGATTTTATCTCCGACACCAGGCTTACCTGTTCCTGCTCCAGACTGGCCGACGATACATCAAAAGATCCGGGAGTCGAATAAAAATTAAGCTCAAGGGCATCCACACCGGTTTGTGCCATTTGCATGGCATAGTCAATCCATGTGTCGCGGTTTACGCAGTTCAGGCTTCCAATCACGGGAATCCCCAGCATGCTTTTCAACTTTGCCAGTTTTTCCAGATGCTCCACAGGCCCGGCATGTTTCAGGCTGGGAAACAAATTGATCATTTCTGCATTGCGCTCGGCATACTCCGAAAGATCCTCTTCCAGCTGGATGCTCTCCAGATTAATCTGTTCTTCGAACAAAGATTTAAAAACGATGGCCGATGCACCGGCGTCTTCTATGCGCCTGGCTGTATCAGTATCGAGCGTAAGATTGCAGGCCCCCATGATCAAAGGGTTTTTTAAAGCAATGCCAAGATAATTTGTTGTGAGATTTGCCATTTTATCCTCCCTGGTTGTTTGGTTATACGGTAAATATAAAAAAAATATCAATCAAGCTCTATATGTGCAGCAACAAAAGCATAACAGAGGAAAAGGGGGAATTGTTTTGTTTTTTGTATTTTTAATCGCCACATGTATCATTATTGTCATGAAAGGATTCGAAAGACGCCGTTTTTTAAAGGCCCTGCTGCTGGCCCCAGCGGCTATATTGGCAGAAAAAATGCCGTTTCGGGCCCTTGCCCGGGAAAATCAGGGATCTGCCAATGCAGACTTACATTCGGGACATATGCGCTCAGAAAGCTACCAACCCGCCTATATCGCCCTGCATAAATCCGGAGAATTAAGGACACGGGGGCAGGTATTGCACGAAATGATGCGAAACTGCAACATCTGCCCCAGAGAATGCGGAACAAACCGTTTAAGGGGAAGGCGTGGGGAATGCAATGCCAACGCAAGACTTCAGATTT
>CAZFOI010000048.1:0-8842 GCA_964520605.1 uncultured Bacteroidales bacterium | reverse complement strand
ATACTCCGGTAGTGGCAATTTTTATTCCCATCCTGGTTGGCGCCGCTGCCAAAACCAAGCATAGTGTGGGGAAAATGCTCATGCCATTATCCTATGCATCCATGTTTGGGGGTGTTTGTACCCTTATTGGTACATCAACGAATATCCTGGTAAGCAGTATTGCTGCAGATAATGGCCTGCAGCCTTTTTCCATGTTCGAAATGACCCGGTTGGGGATCATATTCTTTGGCGTTGGCCTGGTATATATGTTGGTGATCGGGATTCGACTGATCCCTGAAAGGCATATAGAGGGTGCTTTGGAGAAAAAGTTTGGCATGGGCGATTATCTGACAGAAATTGTATTGTTAAAAACTGCTCCGTCAGTAGGGAAATCAATCAAGGATTCACCCCTGAAAAATCAGGTAGAGATTGATATTCTTGAGGTGAACAAACGGGGGCAGTGGTTTATTATGCCTTCTGATGACATGATTCTTGAGGAAGGTGACATTCTCAAGGTACGTTGCAATGTGGAAAAAATCAAGACGCTTAAGGAAAGGGAGGGCATTGCATTTAAGAGCGATCTGAAGTTCAAGGACTATCCCAGGCCGATAACAGAAAATACACAGGAATCCAAATTGATACTTGTGGAGGCGGTTATTGCAACGAATTCCAGTTTTGAGGGCAAAACAGTAAAGGAAATCGGGTTTAGGCAAAGATTTGGGGCTACCGTTTTGGCTATCAGGCATAGAGGAGAGTTGATGAGAGAAAAGGTTGCCACCACGGTGCTGCGTTCAGGAGATACCCTTTTGATTGAGGTGGAAAAGGATCATCTTCCCATGCTGAGGCAGTTGGAGTTAAGCGGAAGAAACACATTTTTGATTGTTTCAGAAGTGGATTTCCCTGAATATCGTAAGGATAAGATGCTTACTGTGGTTTTAACTTTGGCATCGGTTATAATACTTGCGTCTTTGGAAATATTGCCAATAATGGTCGGGGCCATAGCAGGCAGTATGTTTCTTGTGGTAACCCGATGCATAACCATGGAAGAGGCATACCGGGCCATTGAATGGAAGGTCATTTTTCTTCTGGCCGGAGCCCTGAGCCTGGGGGTCGCTCTGGATACTTCAGGTGCGGCCAGACTGATTAGCGGATTTCTGATACAGATTGTAGGTTCTTTGGGGCCTGTAGCCATTGTATCTGTCCTATACCTGATTACTTCCCTGCTTACTGAAACCATGAGCAATAATGCCAGTGCTGTACTACTGGCCCCCATTGCCATTGCAGCATCCATAGATCTGGGTGTTGATGCACGTCCTTTTCTGATGGCCATCACCTTTGCTGCTTCTTCCAGTTTCATGACACCGGTTGGATATCAAACCAATACCATGATTTACGGGGTAGGGGGATTCCGCTTCTCTGACTTTTTAAGGGTAGGAACACCATTGAATTTGATTTTTTGGATTTTAGCAACTTTGCTTATCCCGGTGTTTTTCCCATTTTAACGATAAACAATATGGAAGGAATCAAGGCAATGATTTTAACGGTAAGGGAGTGGCTGGATTTCCCATTGTTTCAATTGGGGAAATCCCCGTTTACCCTGTCTATACTGCTGTATCTGGTTATTTCCATTTTTCTGCTGTTCTATCTTTCGGGCATGTTAAAAAGGGTTTTACAAAACCGGATTCTGCTTCGCTACAATGTTGATATTGGTGTAAGACAGGCAATTTCAACCATACTTCGGTATGTAATCATTGTGGTTGGACTAATCGTTATTTTCCAGACAACAGGAATTGACCTTAGCTTTCTGACCATTCTGGCAGGGGCTCTCGGGGTTGGGGTTGGTTTTGGTTTACAGAACATTACCAACAATTTTGTCAGCGGAATTGTAATCCTTACAGAGCGTCCCATCAAGGTAGGTGACAGGATTGAAGTTACCACCCCCGCATCCGAAACCATACTCGGAGATGTGGTGAATATCTCGGCCAGGGCCACTACCATACTGACCAATGACAACATCGCCATTATAGTCCCCAATTCGAACCTGATCACTTCAACAGTGATTAACTGGAGTTATAATGATCGCAAGGTCAGGTTTAATCTGATTGTCCCGGTGCATTACAAAGAAGATCCTGAAACGGTAAAAAAGCTTTTGCTTGAAGTAGCAAGGGAAAATGACGGTGTGCTGCAGCATCCTGCCCCGGTAGTGCTTTTTGACAAGTTTGACAACAGCAGCATGAACTTTAAGCTCAGGCTGTGGACATCCCGATACATACACCGCCCCGGGGCACTAAGAAGCATGCTGAATTATGCTGTTCATAAGAAATTTAAAGAGCATGGCATTACCATTCCATTCCAGCAGCTGGACCTTCACATTAAGCAGTCGGCGACAGGACCTATTGAAAACGCCTGAGATTATTTTCCGGGATCTGTCATCGCATCCAATAGTTTTGCCAATTCTCCCGTAAGGAAAGGCCTTGTAAATGCTTCGGTTTTTGCAGTATCGGCAATTAGGCTGTTGTTAAGCAGGGCCTCCAGCATCTCTGATAGGACAGCGGTTGTTTTTTCTCTGTTTTCAAATCCCGCCACATGGCCTGCACCAGTCCTTTTGATGATGTCTGCGGCATCCCCGTCTTCAGGGCCAATGCAGAGAATTGGACGCCTCAGACCCAGGTACTCATAAAGTTTTCCCGGAGCAATACCCAATGCATTGGGGGCATTGTTCAGAGCAAGCAGTAAAATGGCACTGGAGGCTGCCTTTTCAATAGCTTCCCTGTGTGGCAGATATGGGATGAAGCGGGCGTATTTTAAAAGACCGTGTTTTTCTAAGGATTGCTTTACACTGATGTCGGTTTTCCCGATTAGACGTATGCATAGCCATTCCGATAAAACAGGGAATTTTTCCAGCATTTCCTCCAGCACCTGCCAAAGAACCACAGGGTTGCGGTCTGCATTCATGGATCCAAGGTGGGTGATGCTGAAAGCGTCATGGTTGAAAGCCGGAAGATTCTGAAAATCGTCAGGATCGTAACCATTGGTGATGATGTTGATGCTTCGGTTGCCAATTTGATCAAGCTCCATCGCACAGTGCTTGCTGATGGTTACAACCCTGTCTGCATGCTGCAACACTTTTCTCTCCATTTTTCGATGCAAGCCATCGGCCCAGGAGCTTAGCATAAGCTTTGGGTAAAAATCAATCCCCGTCCATGGGTCCCTGAAATCAGCGAGCCATGGAATGGAAAGGCTTTGCTTTAGCCTCAATGCAATAAGGTGCATGCTGTGGGGTGGTCCGGTTGAAACCATGACATCTACCGGGTGCTTCATAAGCCACTGTTTAAGAAATACAGCGGATGGATTTACCCACCATTTTCGGGCATCCGGAATGAACAAATTGCCTCTTAGCCAGGTAGCCATGCGATCTTTCACCCCCTGTTTCCTATATTCATCCAAAAATCCGGCCTGGAATTTTTCGTCGGATTTGCGTCCGGTAAACAGACGGTATAGCTGATAGGGTTCCCTGATTTTTTTCTTAATGACGTGCATTCCTTCCGGGATTTCCGAAGAAAGGCTGTAATCATATCCGGGAAATTCAGGGTTTTCCGGGGTATAAACCACAGGTTCCCAGCCATGATTCCTCAGGTATTTGCTGAACTTAAGCCAGCGTTGTACCCCGGCTCCTGCACTGGGCGGCCAGTAATAACTGATGATCAAAACTTTTTTATGACCCATCTGGCATATGTCTGAACCGGCTTACTCCTGTTTGCTTTTGACTTGGCGATGTATATGATACCCAATATAGCCAATTATAATCAAAGAGAGCAACAGGCTGAATACAAGGGAAACACGAATTCCCAGATAATATGACTTCGGAGAAAACCGGAACTCAATTTCATGCTCCCCTGCCGGAACAATCATAGCCCTTAGAATGTAATTCGCACGGAAATGACCTACAGGGTTGCCATTCAGATAGGCTTGCCATCCCTGGGGATAGAAGATTTCTGAAAACACAACCATCTGCTCTGAATCTGCTGAGAATTCATAGGTAAGGTGGTTCGGCGTGTAGGAAATCAACTCAATACGGTGTCCGTTTCCGGGATCGAATCGGGTTGTAGGCAAACTGGTATAGAAATCTTTATAAACTATGGCCTTTTCATAAAGATCCAATGTTTCCAATGCAAGTATTTCTTCATCAGCGCTGCCTGCCAATTCAACTTCCCTGACAAACCATGCATTGCCTGCCGCCCATGAGTTGATAAGACTGGCATCATTGGGGTCATAGATAATGTGCCGGGTATTCAACATATTAATCACAGGCATATTGGCAAGCAATACAGCGACAGAATCCAGATCCTGGGTGTCTCTTGCCGTATTTACCATTACCCTGATGGCCGGGTTGATATACAAATCGATTAGATCCTGGTAACGTTGCAGTTTTGCACCATGATACCCTCCAATGGAATGATGGAAATAGGATGCCCTTGAACTATTAAAGGTGTTCTCCGTGAGATCAAGTACCCTTTGTCCGGGGCCGCCATTGTTCAGGATATATTGATCTGCCGGTCTCAGAGGGAAGGGCACTTCTGCCCGGCGCCTGGGAACGAAGCTGTCATTGTTCAGATAACGTTTGTTTACCGGCCACATATCCAGGGTAATCAGCCCCACCAGCAGTATCATGAATACGGTCCGGTTTACTTTGCCAATAACCAGGAGCAATACCAGAACTGCTGCTGCCAGAGAAAACAGCAGACTGCGAACGGCATCTGCCCTGAAAATGGCCATTCTGGCCCTTTCGAGATTGTTGATGAATTCCTGAAACTGCACCGCAAAACCGGGCTCTTCCTGCATGAGTTCGCGGAAAGTGAGCTGTTCGTATTGGCTCAGGAAGCTAAAAAAGGTCCCTGGAATACCAATCAGTAATAGTGCCAGACCAGCCGTTGATGCCAAAGGAACCCAGAATGCCCTGTTTTTCCAATGCAACAATTGTGGCTCCTTGTATAGTTTCTGGAGGCCCATGAAAGCCAGAACAGGGATACATAAGGCAGCAATAGTGAGGGTCATGCTGACGGCCCTGAATTTATTATATCCCGGAACGAAATCGATAAAGAAATCGGTTAATGGCATGAAGTTTTTTCCCCAGGAGAGAATAACGGACAATACAATTGCTGCCAACATGGTCCATTTTATCGGACCTTTTACCAAAAAGAGCGACATGACAAACAGGAAGAGAACCACCGCACCAATATATACCGGTCCTGATGTGAAGGGTTGGTCTCCCCAGTATTGATTCTCTTCTGCCACAATGCTCCTATATGCAGGATCTACCTGATCCATGGCTGAGGGATTGTTGCCAAGTTTGCCTGTGGCGCCTCCTTTTGTATTGGGAATAAACAGGGTGAATGTTTCAGATACTCCGTAACTCCATGCTGTAATGTACTCTTTTTCCAGACCTGAGCTTCCCGCATTGGATGAGAAACTCAATTCGGATCCCCCCCGCATGGTTTCGGAAGTGTAGGCGTAGGTAGACCAAAAATTACCAGCATTCAGGCCAACAGCCAGGATAAGTCCACCCAGCAATAGTCCCAGTGAACGGAAAAACCTCGGTAGCTGCTTTTGCTGCAGGTGCTCATAAAACTGGAAAATCCCATAAAACAGAACGATAAAGCCCAGGTAGTAGGTTATCTGGAAATGGTTTGCCCATAGTTGCAATCCCATAAAGATGGCAAACAGCAGGCTTCCCAGAACAGGTTTTTGCCTGAATGCATATATGATTGCACCCAGCACAGGAGCCATATACCCTATGGCTACTGCCTTGGAATTGTGTCCGGCTTCCAGGATAATAAAGTGATAGGAAGAAAAGGCAAAACCAACGGCTCCGGCCAGAGCTACCCAGGGGTTTACACCAAGGAGCAGCATCAACATGAAAAACCCTGCAAAATATAAGAAGATCATGTCTGCAGGCCTGGGAAGCCATAATGTAAACACCTTGTGGAAGAAATTGGCAATGTTATTGGCATACACAACGGAGATCTGAAAAGCGGGCATGCCGGAGAACATGGCGTTGGTCCAGAGCGCTTCCCTGCCGGTTTCAGCCCGATAATCAGCTATTTCCTTTGACATTCCCTGGAACTTAACAATATCTGACTGTAGCAGTTGCCTGCCTTCCAGTACCGGGCTCACATACGCCAGACTCAACAAAAGAAATACCAGAATCGCTGCAAGGTATGGCAGCGCTTTCATCAGGGATTCCCTGGATATGGCTGTGCTAAAATGCTTCATTTATTTTTTGTCTTTTTCTTTTATTTCCTCATAATCAACGTATTCCCCGATCTGGTCGCTCAAAGGTTTTTCTTTCTTTTCGCCGGCTGATCTGGCAGCGGGATTTTGCTCATAAAAGCGCTTTTTATATCTCTCTACATACCATCTTACAATGCGGGGAAATATCCAGGTCGTAAGTATCCTGAAAATTAAATAAATAAGTATAAATAACAGAATGATCCTTGCCATAATGGATGATTGGATAAAAGATCAAAAATACGAAATATTCCCCGCTTACTGCCTAATGATACATCAGCCCTATGTGTTTCCAGAAGTTTCTGTGAAACCATTCACCTTCCTGCATGGGATACTTTTCAATGTATACAAAATTCCTTTCTGATTCAGGATACATCGGGATGACGGTTTGTTCTTCGAAAAGTGCCCGTATTTCAGGGTGGAACTGAACTCCGATTACATTGGGAAATTCGGAGTGTTCTATGGCCTCAATAATTCTCCCGTCGAGACTCCATGCCGTAGGCTTGAATCCTTTTCCCAGATCATTCAGTGCCTGGTGGTGGGAAGTTACAATGGCCGGCTGCATATCGGGATCCCCGGCAATGGAGGCCATCTGACTGTTTTCCAAAAAGCGGATACGGTGGAAAGAATATGCTGTCAGTCCTTGCCCGGGAAACATGTTTTTATAATAATTTCTGTGCTGTTGTTCGGTATCCATGGCCAGGATGTCTTCTATGAACTGTACACCAAATACCTCTGTGGGAATATCCTGAATCATGCTGCCTCCAGTTGCTACATTCATGCTTTGCATACCCAGACAGATGCCCAGTATCCTATAATCGGGATCCTCTTCCAAAAATGGAATGAAGTTTTCATCCTGATAGCCACCCAACAGGTGATAAAGCAGGGAAAGTTCCAGATAGTGCCGATGGGGGTCGGTCACTACAGTCAAAATATTGGCTTGTTGTCCGTAAATGGCCGGAGGAATGTCCGGGCCTCCAAAAAAGATTATGCCCTCTGAAGCAAGAAAGATTTTGTAAAACCAGTCAGAAAGTGCATTCTCGGTGAACAGATTCTCAGTGGTCAGTTCTTCATCCAGGCCAAGCAAAGCGATATTGTCCAGTCCTTCTTCCTTGAGGAATTTCTCTGAAAGCCCAAAGTCATAGGCGGCCGATTGATGATATATACCTACAGCACGGTACCCTTCGGGCAGGGGAAAAATGCCTTCCGCGGTGAGGAACAAAAACGTACGCAGGTTTGCCACGGTGGGATTCATCAGAATGATGTGCTTTTCTCCTTCAACAAAGACTTCCTGTTTTCGGGTGTCCTTTTCAGGACTCCCGCAGCAAGCCAGGAACAACAGAAGGAGTAGGAAATGGAATTTTTTGATGAAAGCATTCATTTTTTGCAATTTGATGGAGTGATGGTGGATAAATGCAGGCCCCTAAAATTACAAGAAATCCATAAAAAAAAGACAATCCGGCGATGGATTGTCTTTTTATAATTATAACCCTTACGGATTGATGTCGTAAGTGGTCTATTTGTGTGTTTTTTCGTCGGAAACAGTCAGTCTCTTTCTGCCTTTGGCCCTTCTGGCTGCCAGCACACGCTGTCCATTCTTGCTGGCCATGCGTTCCCTGAAACCATGCTTATTTTTCCTTTTTCTGACCGATGGTTGGTATGTCCGTTTCATTATATATACTTTTTTTCAGTGAGAATATACTGCTTCCTGGTTTTTTCAGGACTGCAAAGATAGACATTTTAATGAAAAGTCCAAAAATCAGATTGAAAAAACTTATGCGTCTCTTGGAATATTTTTAAGTGTTTCAACGAGAAACTCATAAAATAGTGCAACACTCAGGACGTTCACCTTTTCATCTGGAGAGTGGGGGTTCCGAATGGTGGGACCAAAAGATATCATGTCGAGCCCCGGATAAGTTCCTCCGATCAGTCCGCATTCCAATCCTGCATGCATCACTTTCTGGCTGGGAATTCTTCCGTACTTGTTGTTATATACCTCCTTCATGGTCTGCAAAACGGGTGAGTTCACATCTGGTTTCCATCCGGGGTAAGCACCTGAGGTGGTAACGGTGGCTCCTGCCAATTCAAAAACAGACTGTATCATCTGACACAAATCCTGTTTTGCCGTGTCTGATGAGCTTCTTTGCAGAGCTGCCATGCTGACCCGGTTCTTTTCTGACTTAACAATGGCCAGGTTGGTGCTGGTTTCTACCACATCAGGCATTTCGGTAATCATCCGCATAACCCCGTTTGGACAGGCATAAATGGCATTGAATATGCGACCGCATGTTTCCACATCAATGGCATTATCAGGTATTTCAGCAACATCGACATGCATAGCAAAACCAGGGTCGGCACTTCCCAATTCTTTTGTAACTATCCTGGCAATCTGATTGGCAAGTTCCTGGAATGCAACTGAATGAATGGCTGGTAAAACAACCAGGGCGGTTGCTTCGCGCGGTATGGCGTTGCGCAGGCTTCCTCCGTCAATGGATGAAAGCATCAACCCAAATTCACGATTTGCCTGCCACAAAAGCCTGTTCAGAATCTTATTGGCATTTCCCCGGCCCAGGTG
>CAZFOI010000047.1:0-8851 GCA_964520605.1 uncultured Bacteroidales bacterium | reverse complement strand
GCATGCGATAATTGTTTGAATCCGAAAGAAAAATTTGAAGGAAAAGAATATATTTGCCTCCTGATTGAGGCGGTCATTGCTGTAAGGCAATTGTTCAAAGCCAAACACGTAATCAATGTACTTATGGGTAAAAACACAGCATCTGTCAAATCCTGCAAGCACAACCACCTGGAGGTATTCGGTAAGGGCGCTGACAAGGACGAGAAATTCTGGAATGCCGTTCTCAGGCAAAGTCTGGTAGAAAGACTTCTTGAAAAGGACATAGAGGATTACGGCACCCTTAAAGTAACCCCTGAAGGTAAAGAGTTTTTACAGAAGCCACGATCTGTAAAAATGAGTAAAGACCATGATTATGAAAACATGGCAGAGGCAGAGTCCATGCCTGGCGTTGGACAAAAGACCAGTGCAACAGACAAGGTGCTGTTTGCCCTTCTTAAGGATTTGCGCAAGGAGATTGCCAGAAAAAACAACCTGCCTCCCTTTGTAATCTTCCAGGATCCATCCCTGGAAGATATGGCCATTCAATACCCGGTGAGCATCGAGGAGATGAAGCAAATTACCGGAGTTGGAAGCGGAAAGGCAGAAAGATTTGGCCGTCCGTTTGTTGAATTGATTGCCCGATATGTTGAAGAGAACGAGATTGAACGGCCGATGGATATGGTGGTTAAGTCTGTTGTAAACAAATCGGGTGTTAAGGTATATATCATTCAAAACATTGACCGAAAAGTGTCGCTTGAAGATGTGGCTTTTGCCAAAGGCATAGAGTTTGATGAATTGCTGGCTGAAATCGAGAGCATCGTGGCCGCCGGAACGAAAATCGATATCCGATATTACATCAATCAGGTAATTGACCCCGACAAACAGGAGGAGATCTTCGAGTATTTCAAAACTGCAGAAACAGATTCCTATCAGACAGCGCTCAAAGAACTGGGCGAGGATGATTTTACCGAAGAGGAGATTCGCTTGATGCGCATACGATTCATGTCGGAAATGGGGAACTAAACCAATAACCAATCCAAATAATTTTATGACAACAGAAAACAATTTTGTACAGGAACCTGCTGGAGATCCTGCCGGTAAAGCAATGCCCGGTGGACGCAAGTTGTCTTTGCCGACCCTGTTTAATTTGCTCATGCTGCTCGGCCTTATTGTACTTTATGTATTGTATTTTACCTGTATTGGCAACAACCGTGAATCCCGTGATATGGTAAGAACGGTTGAACGTCTGAGCGAAAATGTATCTTCCATAGCCTATGTGAATTCCGAGGTTCTGATGGAAGGCTATGAGCTCGCCATCAGGATGAGGGCTGACTTTGACGCAGAACAGAAAAGAATGGAAAACGATCTTACCCGTCGTCAGAGAACCTTTCAGTCTGATGTTGAACGTTTTCAACGTAATATTTCTACCGGTACCATCAGTGTGGATCAGGCTCAGATTCGGGAACAGGAGCTGATGCAGATGCAACAGGAGCTGATGCAATTAACGGACACATACCGGGAGCAACTGGCCATGAAGGAGTTTGAAATGAACCGGGAACTGCTCGAAAGCATCGCCGATTTCCTTTCCAGGTATAACAGGGAAACGGGGCACGACTATATTCTTGCTTATACCATGGGGGGCGGCATACTATATGCAGATCCGCTTCATGATATTACATCAGCAGTCCTTGAAAGGCTGAATCAGGAATTCCGTTCGAAAAAATAACCATTGCTTATTGCCAAATAGTAAAAAGTATGAACAGATTATTTTCAATTGTCGCCCTTGCATTGTTTCTGTTGTCTTCAGGTTTTGCCGGTGCGCAAAAATATTCTCTGGCCATTCATGGTGGGGCTGGCAATATAGGGCAAATCGATGCCCAACGGGAAGCAGCCTATCATGAAAAACTTCAGGAGGCACTGCATGCAGGTGAAGCCATATTGAAATCAGGAGGCAGCAGCCTGGATGCAGTTGAAGCTGCGGTGCGCATTCTGGAGGATTCTCCATTGTTTAATGCCGGCCGCGGAGCGGTTTTTACCAGTGAAGGTACCAATGAACTGGATGCCGCCATAATGTGCGGAAACACCCTGGAAGCAGGAGCTGTTGCCGGTCTAACCACCATTAGAAACCCCATTTCGGCTGCCCGCAAGGTAATGGAGGAATCGCCTCATGTAATGATGATAGGCAAGGGAGCGGAGCAATTTGCCTATGAGCAGGGGCTCGAAGTGGTTAGTCCTTCTTATTTCTTTGACCAGCGCAGATGGGAACAATACCGTGAGTTTATTCGCCGCCAACAATCGAGCGGGTCCCTGGATACCGAATATAAAATGGGAACGGTAGGTGCTGTGGCACTGGATGTGCATGGGAACCTGGCAGCAGCCACTTCAACAGGAGGAATGACAGGGAAACGCTATGGCAGGGTAGGAGATGTGCCCGTGATTGGTGCCGGAACCTATGCCAATAATGAAAGCTGCGCCGTTTCTGCGACAGGACACGGTGAGTATTTTATCCGTTATGTTGTGGCCCATGAAATTTCTTCCAGAATGATTTATGGCAGACAAAGTCTTGCAGAGGCCTCCGAAGGCGTGATCAATTTGCTTAAGGAAGTTGGCGGCAGTGGTGGAGTGATCTCTGTTGACAGGGAAGGGAATGTATCCCTTCCGTTTAACAGTAACTCCATGTTCAGAGGCTACGTGAAATCAACCGGAGAAAGCAAAACAGCGATATTTGTAGAATAATTACTGGTTCTCGTACTTCATTACTTCCGAAGTAAAGTAAATCAGCTCCACGCCGGCCTGGGCAAACATCTGTTCTGACTCCTGGCCGGCGTGGTATTTTTTTTCACACACAACCCTTTTGATTCCGCAATTAATGATCAGCATGGCGCAAACCCTGCACGGGGTCATCCGGCAATAAAGGGTGGCCCCTTCAATGCCAATGCCCAGCCTTGCGGCCTGGCAAATGGCGTTTTGCTCGGCATGAACCGTTCTTACACAATGCATGGTGGTATGACCGTCTTCGTGCAATACCTTCTTCATTTGATGCCCTGAATCATCGCAGTGAGGCAGGCCTTTGGGAGAACCCACATATCCGGTAACAAGGATCTGCCTGTCCCTGGCAATGACACATCCGCTTCTGCCGCGATCGCAGGTGGCGCGTTTGCTGACTGTATGGGCAATCTCCATAAAGTACTCATCCCAGCTGGGCCTTATATAACTGTTTGCTTCCATAGAGATATCAGCTTGTTTGGTTCAGATTAAACGATTTCAGAAAAGCATCAACAGACTGTTCCAGATCGGCTATGCTTCCATTGTTCATTATGATATAATCGGCCATGGATATACAGGCCGAAAGGTTCTGCTTATTTGGATCCCGGGCATGCATTTCCCGCTGTTCATTACTTTTAAAGGTATCCAGGCTTACTTGATCAGTTTCTGATCCCCTTTGAATGATTCTTTGGTAGCGTGTATGGATATCGGCATCAACAGCAAGCAGGATAAACCCTTTTTCTTTTCTGAGAGAGACTATTTCGCCCGGGGTGCGAATGCTTTCTATGATACAGTTTTTCCCGGTAGCGCTTGCCCTTTTAAAAAGCTGGTCAGTGATGTAGGCCGGTCCATAAATTGCCCTAAGTTTGTTTGCCGTATGGGTAAGCGAGTCGCGGTTAACCGTTTCTTTGGATGTTAGAATAACATCGGCCAAAAACTCCCTGACAGAAAAATGCAGATAGCCTTTGTTTTCCACCAGGTATTTGACCACACTTCCTTTACCTGCTCCGAGAGTGCCCGTAATGCCTATTACAATCATTGGTTTGTTCTAAAATACAGAGTAGCTTTTCCCAAAGTTACGATTTGCCGCCGATTATTCTGCATCCGGATTCAATCACCGGTAAGTGGATCCGGAAACCAGGCTGATACGTAATGCCTGATAAACTATTGATTAAACACCCTTCCCACAGGATATTTTCGGAATTCACTATCATGGTAGGGTGTTTGCTCATAGAACCAATTCAAAACGGCATTTCCGGTAAATGTAGAGTCAGCCGCTCTTTTATCCAGGAATCTTTTCTCCAGATCAGGGTCTTTGGCCAGCATTTCCCTCGCCATGGCTTCCATTACATAGCTTTCGAAGTA
Source organism: uncultured Bacteroidales bacterium (assembly GCA_964520605.1). GTDB lineage: Bacteria > Bacteroidota > Bacteroidia > Bacteroidales > UBA7960 > CAZFOI01. The sequence continues at coordinate 4,741 of CAZFOI010000047.1, read as the reverse complement.
TTCTGTTCGCTGAAAAATCGGGTTAAACAATCCCCATGATACATAGGACGATGGCGCATCCGGTTCAAGCGCATGGGCTATCAGTCTGGCCAGGGGTTGGTTCATGTTCACCATGTATGACCCTGCAGGGAAAACCCTTGTTTCTTTAATAGGAACACTTATATATCGCACTGTTTGACGTCCTTCGCTTACCGAAGGGGACAAGGAAACCTGTTCGAATCGGTAGGATTCAATTTTAAGGGTGGTGTCTGAGGGAATACTGCGAATGGACACCCCATGCAGGATTAATCTGTCTGCGATATCCTTCCATTGAACCGGGATCACATAAGCATCGGGCAGCATTACCTGTTTGCTTATCTGCTGCTTTGAAAACCAGGGTATTTGATAGGTAAGGGGCTGGGTGTTATCATATATAAACCAATTGTTGCCGGTAAGGCTGCTTGGTTTCTTTTCATAGACCACTCCCTTGAAATCTACCATAATGCTGTCTTGAGTAAGGCTGAAATCAAGCGGAAACGGGTCTTTCCTCCAGGTGGTTGTGGCATTCAGGTGGTCGGCAGTCAGGATAAGTTCCCTGAGTTCGGATCCTTGCTCGTTTAAATGTTTCAATACAAAAAGGATGGTGTGATAGGTAGACTCAACGCGCATTTCATAGGGCTTGAGCATGTGTGCTTCGAGCAAAAGCCCCGGACGATTCCTTGTAGCTGCATAACCATTGGATAGGGCAGGAGGGGAGGTTCTGCTAACCAGTCCGCTTTTGGGATCATGCCATGATCGGTAGGTTACATAAGGGAAAACCGGATGTCCTGACAGTTCCATATACTCATACCAGGATGGGATGAAGCCCTCCAGGCACCATTGGGTAATCATGGGGTCCATATTTCCCATTGTTTCCAGCATATAGGTCATGGTATATTGGTAGTCTCCTCCATTGGTAGAGTGGGTGTCTATAAAAAAATCTGGTTGCCAATCATTCCAAAGTTTGGCGAATGCCTGCATTTCCCATGTATCAAGCTTCAGGTAATCCCTGTTAAGGTTCAGATTCAGGGCATTGGTCCTCCATCCCATCTGCTGCGGACCGTTCTGGTTGATTCTGTTATATGGTCCGAACCTGGCATGGCCATCAGGATTCATTATCGGAATAAAAAGGATACTGACATTTTGCAACAGCTTGGCATATTGACCATTTATGGCAATATCACGGAACAACATCAACCCTGCATCTTTACCTACAGGCTCTCCTGCATGAATGGCAGCCTGCACCAAAAGGATGGTCTTTCCTGAACTTCTGATGGCCTGAGGATCTGAATTGCCTTCGCTATCCAGAATCAGTAAGGGGATGTCTCTTAGTTGATGGCTTTGTCCGATAACCTGATAGCTGATTATTGCTGATGCATCTGCAAGCCTCTTGCAGAAAGCTATGGTAGCCTCATAGTCAGGAGTTTGATTTTTACCATGTGCTTCGTACCAGGTATCCCAGTTGTTTGTTGCCTGGTTGATCTGAAACGAAAGAAGCAGCATAAGTGTTACTGCCGGAATTTTCTTCATATGGTCTTGGATTTTGCGGCTCAATCCGCAAAAGTAAACAATGCCAGGGTCATTAATGCTGCCAACAATTGCTTTTGCCCCTTTTTTTTCTTAATATTGAAAGACAAACCTCAGAAATCATGAAAGACCGCTTGATTACCCTGGCCACCGATCATTACACGGCTGCCGAAATCATCAGAGCCAGGCTGGAGGCTTCGGGAATTAAGGTCGTGCTTAAGCATGTGAATCTCATTCAGGGCGCAGTATCGGAAGGCGTTAAGATACAGATTCATGAGTCGGATGTTGAAAAGGCCCTGCAGCTGATGTCTCATTGGAAGACAGAGCAGGAGGAGTCATCCAAAAGAGATGTCCGTAAAATTAGAAGAATCCTTGTAGCTGTTGATTTCTCAGCTGATTCAATGAACGCATGCATGTATGCTCTGAATCTTGCTGCCAGGTACAAGGCTGAGCTCAAAATTTTGCATGTCTACTATGCCCCCATAGTGGACCTGGTTCCGATAACTGATGCGTATTCCATTCAAATTGATATGGATGTCAATTTAAGGGAAATGGAAAGCAATGTCAAAAGGGAGCTTTTGGCATTTGTTGCCAAGGTTAGGGCTCAGGCACAAAACAGTAAGGCCGCAGAAGTGGTTATTGGCTACTCCCTGCGTGAAGGAATTGCGGAGGACGAAATTGCACGAATGGCTTCCGATTACAAACCCGGAATTGTTGTGCTTGGTTCAAAAGGACGTGGAGAAAAGCAGGGCGATCTTGTCGGGAGCGTGGTAAACAGATTGATCGACCGGACAGATGTCCCGGTCCTTGCCATTCCGGGAAAGTCAGTTTACGATGGGAGTATGCAGGTGAAGAATGTCCTGTATGCAACAGACTTTGATGACTCTGATTATCTTGCCATCAGGCGACTTCTGGGCATTTTGTCAGCTTTCGATATCAGGCTGTTTTGTGTGCACGTTTCAAGGCCTTCAGGGCAATCATGGGACAGTATAAAGATGGAAGCCCTTAGTGACTACCTGAAAAGTGTTCACAGCGGACTGGATGTTTCCTGTCATTTGCTTGAAGGGGAGGACATCTTAAAACAACTCGATATTTTTGCCCGAAATAACAACATCAACCTGCTGGCACTAACAAAGAGAAAAAGAGGCTTTTTTTTCAGATTGTTTAATCCCAGTCTGGCACAAAAAATCATCATTCAGGGAGACACCCCTGTTTTGGTTTTCAGATCAAGATAAAGCAGGCCTTAGCTGTGTTATTGGATGGTTTTATCGAATGTAACGGTTTTCCTGCATCCAGTTAAGAAGATAAAAAAAGACCTGTTCTTTGTTTTCTTCATGAAGCATTTCGTGTCTGCCCCGGAACACTTTAACCGTAATGTTGCGAAAACGCTGGCGATAGAATTCCCTGTATACCCTTATTGCATCTTTTCCAAAATTTCCCACAGGATCTTCCTGTCCGCTTAGCAGCAGCACTGGCAGGGTTTTTCGGTATTTCAGGTTATGCTGGGCTTTTCTGGTTACTGAAATTCCTAAAAACAAGGTTTTGTAAAAGCCCCAGGAACACTCAAAGCCACAATAGGGGTCTTCATTATAGGAGTCTGCCTCTTCTCTTACCGAGGAGATCCATTCAAATTGGGTGGGGCGAGGATCGAAATGCCGGTTAAAGTTATGGTAAAACATCTTGTTAAACCATTTGCTTTTTCTGGCAGAACCGAACAGCATAACCTGGAGTTTAATAAAAGGCCTTACCAGCCAGAGCAAATAGCGGGGACTCTCGAAAGTCCCCGACAAAATCAATCCCTGGATATAAACAGGATATACGGCCATAAAATGCCTTGCCAGAATGGAACCCATGCTATGTCCCATAATGTAAAGTGATATGTTTGGGTGCTGCTTCCTGATATGGGTGTAAAGGGCCCTTATGTTGCCAAGCATGATCTCCCAACCCCTGGTAGAGGGCATAAATCCGGTTTTGTCGACCCCTCCTGCCGTGATGCCGCTTCCCGGATGGTCAAGACAAAAGCAGCCCATATTGTTTTCTGCCAGAAATGTCATATATTCCCTGTACCTGCCAGAGTGTTCTGCCATGCCGGGAATAATCAGAACCATCCCTTCCGGATGCTTATCTGCCGGCATAAAACCAACAACACCAAATTGATGGTCATCTGAACTTTTTAGAAAGAAAACCTGTTCTGTATAAGGATGAGCCTCCATACTGCATGAATTGTTTGCTAAATAATAAAAACCCGGGTATTTTTGCCACCGGCCCGACCAATTGCCGGTCTTAGGTCAAAATTACTAAAAAAGCAAATGTATTGAGAAGGCGCTTACTCATAATTGCCGGAAGTATTTCCCTGGCCCTGGGAGTTTTGGGCATTCCATTGCCCCTGTTGCCAACCACGCCATTCCTTTTGTTGGCAGCGTGGTGTTATGCAAGAAGTTCAGACCGTTTCTACAAATGGCTTATATACCATCCATATTTTGGTAAAACCATCAGGGATTATCGTGAAAAAGGCGGCGTTAGTGCCAGAACAAAATACTCGGCACTGGTCCTGTTGTGGGTTACCATCAGCATCAGCGCATTTTGGGCGGTAAGCCTTTGGTGGGTAAGGTTGCTGCTTCTCCTGATCGCCGTCGGAGTAAGTGCTCACATCCTTAGCCTGAAAACCGTTAGATAAAATCAGGGAACTGGATCAGTGACCGTCGTGACCGGTATGTACATGCCCATGAGAAACTTCTTCTGCTGTAGCAGGTCTGCTTGCCAGAACGCGTCCGCTGAAATGCAGTGTAACTCCGGCCAGGGGGTGGTTGAAGTCCATTGACACGCTGTTTTCGGTAATACCGGTAACCTTGCCCCTTAGGGGATTTCCATTCTGATCCTGCATATTGATCATATTGCCCAGTACCAGTAATTCCTCTGCCAGTCGTCCTTCGATCATGAAAATATCCTTTGGCAGGTCAACAAGTGCTCCCTGGTCTATTGCACCGTAAGCTTCCTCTGGATTAATGGTGAATTCAAATGTGTCGTCTTTCTGCAGGTCTTTAACCTCTTGTTCGAATCCACGAATCAGATGTCCGGTTCCGAAAAGGAATTCTGCAGGTTTGGCAGGATCAACGGTTTCAATGATTTCACCTGTTGCATGATCTTTTCTTAGTTCATAAACCAGGGTAATTACTTTTGCATCGGTAGTACTCAT
>CAZFOI010000046.1:0-8855 GCA_964520605.1 uncultured Bacteroidales bacterium | reverse complement strand
TGCCTTGGAAAAGGGATTGATCCTAAACCTGAACCCACCAGACAACAACACTGTTTTTGAGCGATATATGAGCGGAACCATAAACAGTGATGTAAAATCATTAACTACTCTGATTTTTGAACTGATAAATTGATCCAGCTTCTTTCCACCCCGACGCTGGAAGTTGCTCCGCAAGCTTCCAGGTCTCCCGCAGCCCGCGAGCAATTCCCACAAGCGACAATCGGTAATCGTCCCGACCTTTCAATGAGCCAGGCCATAAACTCAGAAGCGCTTTCAAGGGCTTTCATAGTGGTGTTTTTATTATTTGATGTTGTGGTAAAGTTATTAATTAATGTCGTTTTAAAACAATGTTGAAAAAATTAACCCTGATTCCTCACCGCAACGATTTTGGCCATGATGCTGATTCCAATTTCCTGAACGGTTTGGGCGCCTATGGGAAGGCCCATGGGGGAATCGACCCGCAAGAGCTGATCATCGGTTGCGCCCGATAAGCGAAGGTTTTCGAAGATTTTTTCTACTTTTTTACGGCTTCCGATCATGCCCAGGTATTTCAGGGGCAGGGGAAGCATTTGCCCAAGTATCAGCTGGTCTGCGGCATGAGAGGCTGTCATAATGGCAACATAGGCATTCTGTGGATGCCTGATGTAACGGGCGGCCTGGTGGTAATCGATTACATCAAGACGGTGGGCATGGACATTGGCGAGCATGGTATTCAAATCCCGCCTGTCGTCCAAAACATCAACCTGAAAACCAAGCATGCGGCCAAGCGCGCTAAGGGGGAGGCTCAGATGGCCGCCTCCGAAAATGTACAGGCTCGGTTTAACCCCGATGGCCTCGCGATAGGCCCATTTGTCAGGCTCCGTTTGCTCCCACACAATGGATTCCTGATGGATGGGTGCTGCATAAAAACTGATGTGACCGGGGCTGATATCGAGCCACCCGGTTTCTCCGGATTCCTCAGCTTCTGCCAGGCTCAGGACGATGGATGCATGCTGTTGTTCCAAGAGAAAGAACACATGGGTCTGTTCGCCTGAACAGATAAGCCCTGAACGCTCAGGGCCTGACCCCGGAATATGCACCTGTCTTTTGGTGGCAGCAGAGAATGAAGGATCTGACAGCAGGCTGCGGGCCTGCTCCACCATATTGTATTCCATAACACCGCCACCAATGGAGCCCAGTAATTCCCCTGAAGAAGATACGGCCATTTTAAATCCCTGACGGCCCGGGCTGCTGCCCTGGCGGCTGGCTACCAGCATAAGCATGGCCTTGTTGCCGGCCTCAATCTGCTGCTGTATAAATCGCCACAATCCGGATGTCATAACCAAACAGAAATTAATTGCTAACGAGAGACAAATAGTATTTGTAAAGGTAAAAAACTTAATTTTATCCACCCTAACCCAATATTTAAATGGCCATGGCAACTGTATATGACAAAATAAATCACCTGGCTGAGTTATACCAGGACTATACCGCCGAAAACCTTTCCCGGCTGGTGAAAATTAAATCCCTCAGTTTAAAGGAAAAAGAGGTGCAACTCGAGCTAAAAAGGCAAATGGAGGAAGCGGGCTTCGACGAAGTACGCATTGACGGGCTTGGCAATGTGATTGGCCGCATTGGCAATGGGAAAACCATACTTGCCTTTGACGGCCATATGGATACGGTAGACATCGGCAATCCTGACAACTGGACTTTCGATCCCCTGGGAGGAGAGATCCGCGACGGATTTGTCCATGGCAGAGGCACTGTAGATCAGAAAGGCGGGGTAGCGGCTTTTGTAACTGCCGGAAGAATCCTCAGGGAGCTTGGCTTTGATAAGGACATGACCCTGTATTTTGTTGGAAGTGTGATAGAGGAAGACTGCGACGGGCTATGCTGGAAATACATCGTAGAAGAAGAAGGCATACGTCCCCACCTGGTAGTAAGCACCGAACCCACCAACCTGGGAATATACCGAGGCCAGCGCGGACGCATGGAAATGCATGTACATTTTTACGGACGCTCTGCCCATGGCTCGGCTCCTGAGCGGGGAGAGAATGCCATATATATGGCTTCGCGGGCAGCACTGGAAATTGAAAAACTAAACGAACGGCTTACAGGGGACGAGTTTTTGGGCAAGGGAAGCATCACCATATCCGAAATCACCTCCGGAAGTCCGTCTTTGTGTGCCGTAGCCGATTATGCCCGCATACATCTCGACAGACGGCTAAGTTGGGGAGAAACCCTGGAAACGGCCGTTAAGGAGATTGAGGCCATCACTTCAGGCATGAATGCCAGGGTAGAAACCCTGCATTTTGAAGAAGTCTCTTATACCGGTTTGCGCTATGGCATGCCAAAGTATTACCCAACCTGGAAAATTGCACCCGATCATCCGGCAGTTGTATCGGCCATGGGGGCATTCAAAGAATTATTCGATACGGACCCGGTGGTAGACAAATGGACTTTTTCTACCAATGCGGTTACCATCAATGGTTATTATGGCATTCCGGTAATTGGCTTTGGTCCGGGCAACGAAGTCCTGGCCCATGCACCGGACGAAAAAGTACCCATAGACGATCTGGTAAAAGCAAGCGCTTTTTATGCGGCTTTTGCCATGGCTTATTCAGGAGAGAAACAATAACCTAAAAATATTTTATCATGCTTCAGGACATTGAATTGCTGCGCAGACTCAGAACCGGGCTTTTCGGGGAAGACTTTCTGCTTACATGGGAAAAAAGCCATGACGATCTGTTAATGATACTGGAAGTTGCCGGTATTTTAAAACAGATGCGAGATCACAACATTTCTTCCAAGGTTTTTGACTCTGGCCTGGCCATTTCGAATTTTCGCGATAAGTCTACCAGAACCAGGTTTTCCTTTGCCTCGGCAAGCAATCTGCTGGGGTTGGCCGTTCAGGAACTTGACGAGGAAAAATCCCAGATTTCCCATGGGGAAACGGTAAGGGAAACGGCCAATATGATTTCCTTTCTCTCTGATTTTATTGGCATCAGAGACGACATTTTTCTGGGAGAAGGCAACAAATACATGCGCGAAGTTGCTGCTGCCCTGGATGAGGGATATGACAGGGGGGTACTTCCGGCAAGACCCGGTATTGTGAACCTTCAATGCGATATGGATCATCCCACCCAGTCGATGGCCGATCTGCTGCATCTGAAAAACTGGTTTGGATCTCTGGAAGCATTAAAAGGGAAAAAAATCGTAATGAGTTGGGCATACTCTCCCTCCTATGGCAAGCCCATGTCGGTTCCCCAGGGGATTATCGGATTGATGTCTCGTTTTGGGATGCACATTGAACTGGCATACCCTGAAGGATATGGGCTGATTCCGGAAATCACCCAAATGGCCGGACAACAGGCAGTGGAAAGTGGCGGAAGTTTTACAATCAGCCACTCAATGGAAGAATCCATGAGGGATGCAGACATTGTATATCCCAAAAGCTGGGCACCCTTCCATATCATGCAGGAAAGAACCCGTCTGCTGATGGATGGCAATAAAGGCGCTTTGAACGAACTGGAAAAAGAGTGCCTGATGAACAATGCCAAATACAAAAATTGGGAATACGATCACGCATTGGTAAATCTTACCAAAAACCAGGACGCCCTGTACATGCATTGCCTGCCTGCCGATATTTCAGGAGTCTCATGCCAGCAGGGAGAAGTTAGTGCTGAGGTGTTTGAGCGCTATCGCATACCCACCTATATTGAGGCCGGTTATAAGCCATATATCATTGCTGCAATGATGTTTACCCAGCGTTTTGAAAACCCGTCTGATGTTCTTGCTGCCCTGCTCGAGAGGAATGCATCCAGGGTGTTTCAGGCCTGAAAAACGGGTGCAAAGTCCTTTACCATCAGCCTGCCCTGAGATATTACGTGGCGGGCTGCTCCGCTAACCGACATGCCCTGATAAATGGTATGGTCGCAGTTTTGATGCTGCATGGCTGCATCAACCACCATGGTTTGCAGGGGATCCCAAAGGATCAGATCGGCATCGGCACCTGCCGATACCCTCCCCTTTTGGGGAGATAGTCCGAATATCCGGGCAGGATTGCCTGATACCAGGGCCACAAAACGCTCCGGAGAAATCCGCTTTTTAAGCACGCCTTCTGCATATAAAATGGGAAGCCTGTATTCGACGCCTCCTGTTCCGTTGGCAATCTTTCTGAAATCATCCCTGCCCAGGTTCTTCTGTTCCATATGAAACGGACAATGATCTGTGCCAACCACCTGGATGGTGCCATCGGCCAGTCCTTCCCAAAGGGCTTCCCGGTCTGAGGCGGGTCTGAGCGGGGGACTGAACACGAAAGGAGCCGCCTCATGAAAGGGTGCATGGTAGCGGGACTCATCAAAAATCAGGTGATGCAGGCATGCCTCGGCATATACCTTATGTCCGCCTTTTTGGGCCTCTCTGATATGTTTCAGTGAATCGGCACAGGATACATGCACAAAATACAGGGGGCAGGATGTTTTGACTCCCAGGTCAATGGCCCGGGCAACGGCCAGGCTTTCCGTTTGCGCAGGCCTGGACAATCCATGGGCAAGAGGACCATTGGGTTCCGATTTAAAGTAATGACTTCTCAGCGCTTCAATTTCGTCTCCCATCTCTGCGTGAATGGTAAGCAATGCGCCCGAAGCGGCAACAACCTCCATTATTTTTTCCAATACTTCCAGGTCTATCCCAATGGAATCTTTGTAGGCCATATAGACCTTGAATGAACGAACGCCCAGAGTAACACAATGGCGAATTTCTTCAGCAAGGGAATCCCGCCACTCAATGGGACTTACATGAAAAGCAACCGGGATCAGTGCATTGGCCGCTTCTTCTTTTCTGAGCTGCAATGCCTCAACAAGGTTTTGTCCTTTTTTTGGGGTGACAAAATCGATCAGGCTGGTTGTGCCACCCATAAGGGCAGCCTTGCTGCCACTAAGGAAATCATCAGATGAATAGCCCGCAGCGGTGGGAAGATGCATATGAACATGTGGGTCGATGCCGCCCGGCATCAACAACAAACCTTCTGCATCAATGACAAGATCCGGACGCCGGGCTGGTGAAATTTCCGGGCGTATCAGGGCTATCTTGCCCTCGTTCACCAGGACATCGGCCGGCCAGCTCGACTCAGCCGAAACAATGTTTGCCTGTTTTATCAGAATGTTCATTCAGCCGGTGTTTTCATATTGATCTCGTACAGGCCATCAGGTCTTGGAGAGAAACCGAGCTTTCCAAGATACTTGCGGTGGCTATTGGTTTTTGCATGGGTAATGACCCTGTTGTACCCTGCCTCGAGGAATTCATGGCGCAGACGGAAATACACATACTTCCCGTTTTTAAAGTCCCGGTACTCCGGAACCACATAATCCAGATCAACCCAAAGCAGGTTTTGATCCTTTTCGTCTTTATGGGCCAGAAACAGTCCGGCAACGGCCATGTCTCTCAGAATGAAAAAGCTCAGCGTGGTCTTTTCGGGTGAATGTGAAAACCCCGGAAAGAATCTCTGAATATCTGCGGCATGAAACTCAAGAAACCGCAGCAGATAGCGGTTGTCATTGCGAACCTGCAGGTATTCAAACACCTCTTTTTTAGAAAAAATGTTTACCAGATAATAGATGTCTACAATAACGATAAACCCATTGAGCATGGCAACCGGCAAGGAGCCGATCAATACTCCGTATACCGAAAATGTGGCAGCGCCCACCAGGTTAATAAGCCTGAATTTTACAATGGAACTCATGGTCATGCTGATGGCGATGACCACTGATGCAACAAAACCAATCCACTCAAGCATAATATCTCTGTTTGAATCTGACTACAAAGTTACTTCTAAAAGTGGCAGGCCGGACGGCCAAACAGCATTCATTTCAACATCAAACGGAAAGACAAGCAGATAACCACCACCACCGGATCCGCATAACTTTACAGCATAACGGGAAGACAGGTAACCTTGCTGCCATAAATCCCTGAAAGCTTCGGGAATCAAATGACGGAAAAGCTCATATTGCATCCGGGACAATTCAAATACAGACTCCCTGAAATCATCCCTAAAGCCTGAAAGCAGTGCCTGAATGCATGCATCGTTTGACGGAATATACTCCTGCTTGATTTTTTCACTGAACCACCTGTCTTTCAGTTTCTCCAGAAACATCCCAACCAATGGGCCGGTTTTCCCGGTAAGGCCTGTATCGGCAAGATACACCCGGGGTGTCGTAAGGGGAAATTGAACGTTATGTATGCCGGCGTTTTCGTTAAACAGAAGGGGCTGGCCTGCGTGGCAACTCAAAGGATCTATTCCTGAACTTCTGCCATGAAAAAATGACTCCATTCGGGAGAATAGATTTTTCAGCAAAGCCAGGTCACTGGTCTGATCAAAATACCTGTTGTAGATGCAGGCAACCAATGCACCTGAACTGCCCAGTCCGTATCCGGATGGTATGTTCGACTTTAGCCAGAGACCGCGGGAAAGATCGCTTCTGAATTGCGCTAAATTAAATGACAACAGCAGTGGATCAGCGGAAGTACCGGGGTCTGAAACCAATGTTTCAAGATAATCACAAAAGAGTCCGAGCTGCCTGTTGGATTCCTTCATGGGAAGACTTAAAGAATGGGTATTGGCGGGTATCACCAGGGCGGCACCATAAGACACAAAAGGCAGGGTCAGGGCGCGGGAACCCGAAATGAGGCTGTATTCCCCAAAAAGCAGCACCTTGGCCGGAAACCTTTTGAAAATTTGATCCATAAGCGCCTTATGTTAGAGATACCGGTCCGTGGCCCATGCTGTCGCTGATCCAGCGCCCCCCTTTGCAATGGGCCAGCAGATGCCCTGAAATAAATGATTTCACGGCGGCTGCATCGTGTGCAAAATACAACAAATGAACATTGGGCCCTGCATCCATGGTATAACCCACACTCAGACCACTCTCCTTGCGGAATGCCTCAATCCTTTCCAGAATTTCAATGGTCTGCGGCCTCATGAGCATATAGCCCGGAGAGGAAGACATCATCAGACTGTGAAGGGTGAGTGCTTCATTTACTGCCACATCCATAAAAAGTTTTTCATCTCCGCTTCGAAGTGCTTCCAGCATCAGGCCCAGATTATCCGAAACATGGGCAATGCGGGATTCCCTATAAGGGTGCTTTTGCATAAGGGCATGACCCGCTGAACTGGATACTTTTTTGGTGGTATCGTCTACTATCAGTATGGCATCCTGTATGCTTTGAAACTGGGGGTGTACCCTTTCTGAGGGCAGCCTGAAGCCGTATTGGTCCGATCCTTCCCCCACCAACGGGGTCCTGCCCCAAAGCACGAATCCGCTTTCCAGAGACCTGCAGGCGCTTCCACTTCCCAGACGGGAAAAAAAGGAGGCGGTTTGAATCAGCTTGTCATGATCAGTAAGCCCCTGTTCTGAATCATCCTGCCTGGAGTCAATCTCCGGCAGTTTCCCCGTAACCACCTGGGAAAGGGAGCACAAACAAAGCGCCAGTGCGCTGAAAGCCGCTGCTGATGAAGCAATTCCTGCAGAGTGCGGAAAGGTGCTTTCGCTATCGATGCGGAGGCGATATGCGGACAAAAAGGGAAACCAGGCGTGCATATCAAGCAGGTATCCGCTGATTCTCTGCATAAATGCCGGATTGGGCATGCCATTGAGTAAAAACTGCTCCAATTGCCCGTTTTCGCTTTTTTCATAATGAAGACAGATCCTGACAACGCTCTTTTTTAAAACAAAGCTCAGGGAGGGATTCATGGGCAGTTGTCCGGGATATTTCCCCCAGTATTTTATCATGGCGATGTTGGCCGGGCTTTCCCAGCATATGCTTCCAGCCGCTGCAGAGGGTTTTGTCATGTGCGGATTGTTTGGGTTCATGCTTGCTGATTATACTGATTTGTTAAAACCAACTCCTGATACGCAAATATGGTTTTGAGTCCCTTGTTTTCAAAATACCGGCGGACCTGCTCTGCAGGCAATACACTCACCGCCATTACAAAATCTCCTCCCCAGGCACCCAGGGATTTTACAGCCCCCGGGAAGTCTGGAAACAGGGATGCCTTAACCGGTTCTCTGTCTAGAACAGTAGAGAGAATTTCTTCATGAGCAGACATCAAATCCATGAATTCATCCGGATTGCCGGCAGAGGCCATTCGATGGGTAATTTCGTTAATCTGCATAATCATCATTTCCGACACCCTCCTGGTGTCGAAGCGGGCCAGTTCTTTGGAAGAGGATTGCTTGCGACCGGTGTATACAAACCATATGTTGGATGAAAATGATGGGTAAAAGTTGAGGGGCTCTGAATACGGCAACCGCCTGCCATCCACATCCTGAAGCTGATAGATCAGGGGGAAAGGGCTTCTGGCACAGGCAATATCGTACCCCGAGCCTCCCATGCTGTTAAAAAGCAAGGTGTATGGGTCAACATCCGCCCACCAGGCAATATTGGACACAAGGGTAGAGCTGCTTCCCAGACCCCATGCAAGATCAAATTCAATATTGGCAGTAACCACCTCACTGACCGGCCTGTTCAAAAAGCCTGGATTCAATTCTGCAGCACGTTTTAGCAAGGAAGCAATAAACGAAACAGATGGTTCGGAAGCGGCATCGTGAATCTGAACCACCCCTGATTTAATGGAAAATCGAAACCATTCCTGTTCTTTCACCCTGCTTATCCACAACAACTCAGCCTGATCAGCATCCCGGCTTTCAATGCTCATAGACTGGCCGAACCTAAGCGGAATGGCAAGGGCCCGGGCTCCGGCCATAACCAGGTATTCCCCGCTGATCATGAGTTTTCCGTTGGAGCGGAATGTTTGGACAGAAGCAGACATTGGGAAGGATTTTGGTTATTTCCCTTTTCTCAAATCATTAAGATAG
>CAZFOI010000045.1:0-9020 GCA_964520605.1 uncultured Bacteroidales bacterium | reverse complement strand
TTGAACCGGATTTCTTTCCTCATAAAGGGCGGTATTTCTCTCCCTATGCCTATCGCAGCGACAATCAGGTGCTGACCATGCAATTGGGCGGCCCGCATTACGAATACTTTTTCATGGACTGGTACCAGATTCCCAAACTGTTGCAAAAGACATACTGGACAGAACCTTACTATGACGAAGGAGGTGGGGACGAGCTCATGGCAACCTATTCGTTTCCGTTCTATTCCCGGAAAAACGGCGAGCGGGTCTTTGCAGGTATTGCCACGGTTGATCTTGATCTGCAATGGCTTACTGATATCGTGTCTGAAGTAAAGATATTCGACTCCGGCTATGCTTTTATGGTTTCTCAGAACGGGGTAGCCCTTACCCATCCCGACCATAGCATGATCATGAACAACAGCCTTTATTCCAATGCCGAAGAATGGGGTGCTCCCATACTACGCGAGATTGGCCGCGATCTCAGACAGGGTATCAGCCGTTTCAGGGAATACCAGTTGCCTGGCCGGGATAAACAGTGGATCTATTACCGCAACCTGAACTCCAATCAATGGGCAGTTAGTCTGGTGTTTCCAGACAGTGAAATGTACGCATCCCTGCATAACATGACCACCATCCTGATTATACTCTTCATGGCCGGCATGATCTTACTGATACTGATTACCGGAGGGGTGGTAAACCGCCTGGCTTCGCCATTAGATCATTTTGCCCATTCGGCCAGGCTCATAGCCGAAGGCAATTTTAACGTGAAGTTTCCGGAGGTAAAAACCCTGGAAATGATGGAGCTAAAGCAGGCGTTTAACCATATGCAAAAGGAGCTTGACCGCTATGTGGCCGACCTTCAGGAAACCACATCTGCCAAAGAGAAGATTGAAAGCGAGCTGCGTATCGCCAGAGAAATTCAGCTTGCCATGATTCCGCATACCTTCCCTCCTTTCCCCGACCTGCCCGAGGTAGACCTGCATGCCATTTTACGTTCGGCCAGGGATGTTGGGGGCGATTTATACGACTTCTTTCAGCTAGATGGCCGTAAGTTCTGCTTCGCCATTGGAGATGTTTCCGGCAAGGGAGTGCCTGCAAGTTTGTTCATGGCCGTAACCCGTACCCTGCTCCGTTCCATTTCTGACAAGGCCAAAACGGCTGATGGCATCATGAGTGCCTTGAACAAATCACTTGCCTTCAATAACGAATCCAATATGTTTGTTACGTTTTTCCTGGGCATATTGGATCTTGAGACAGGCATATTGAGTTTTGCCAATGCCGGACATAATCCGCCCGTGCTTATTCGCGCAAACGGCAGCATTGAGGTTTTTGAAACCGCCAAGGCCATACCCCTTGGTTTATTCGAATCGGTTCCTTTTGTAACCCGTGAAGTAAAAATCAGTTGTGGGGATAAAATATTTGCCTACACAGACGGCGTAAGCGAAGCCGAAAACCATTCCCGGGAATTGTTTGGTGAAGAGCGTATGCTCAATCTGATAAAGGAAAACACTCAGAAACATCCATCAGAAATCACCAGCTTGATGATTGAAGGAATTGACTCATTTGTGAATCATTTTCCACAATCCGATGATATAACCATGATGACCATTCAATACAATGGAAAAGCATGACCACACCCACAGTGTAATTCTGGAAAACCAGATAGCACAACTTTCACTTCTGAGACAGGCTGCGGAAACCTGCTTCAGCAAATGGAATATCAATCCATCATTGGAAATGCCTGTTCAGCTTGCCATTGAAGAGGCATTTACCAATATTGTCAATTATGGATACAAGGACCAGCTTTCGCACACGATTGAAGTGGTTTTTTACTTAACAGATGACACCCTGCACATTAGATTCACAGATGATGGGATTGCCTATGACCCGACAGCAAAAGACGATCCTGATACGGCCATGCCGGCCAGCGAAAGGCCCATCGGGGGTTTGGGAATATTCCTGATAAAAAAGCTCATGGACAGGGTTGAATACCAGCGTACGGATAACCAAAACATTCTTACTCTTATAAAACAATTACCCAAATGAACATCTCCACCAAAGAATCAGGAAAATTCCTGATAGTTGAATTGCATGGACGACTTGATACGACCCAGTCTGATGCTGCAGAAAAAACCATGCTCGAAATCCTGGAAAAAGGCCATCATAACCTGATCATGGATTGCGGTCAATTGGAGTATATAAGCAGTTCAGGACTCAGGGTATTTCTGATAGTCCAAAAAAAGATAATGGCCGCTTCGGGATCTTTGCAACTCTGTAAAATGCAGCCCACCATACGGGAAATATTTGACATTTCCGGGTTTTCAACCATTTTTACGATTCGTCACAGTCTTGACGAAGCACTGCTGTACTAGCATCAACATCATTCATCAATACTGATTTACCATGGCCCTGGCCTTTGGCTTTCTTCCGGTTTTATTGTTTCTTGTATGCCTGTTTATGCTCGACAGCTTTAAGCTGGTGAGAACATTCTGGCTGGTAATATGTCTTGGATGGGGCATGCTGGCGGCGCTGCTTTCGTATTTCGCCAATCAGGGGTTTGCAAATGCGTTTGATTTGGATTTTCTAATGCTTTCCCGTTATATTGCCCCGGTAAGCGAAGAATTGATTAAAGGCCTGATCGTATTCTTCCTGATAAGCCGTAAAAAAGCAGGCTTTATGATTGATGCCGCCATCTATGGTTTTGCAGCCGGAACAGGATTTGCCCTGGCCGAAAATTCCTGGTATTATTGGCAACTCGGAAGCGGATTCGATGTAATACTTGCCATTGTCAGAGGGTTTGGCACAGCCCTTATGCACGGAGGCACAACAGCCATTTTTGCCATTCTGTATACTGAGGGAATGCAGCGAAGCACCAAGGCATGGTTGCCAATATTGCTTGGGTTTGGAACTGCAGCCTTAATCCATTCACTTTTTAATCATTTCCTTCTTAATCCCATGCTGCAAACCATGCTGATTGTTGTTGTACTCCCTGTTTGCATGTATATGATATTTTTATACAGCACAAAGCATTTGCAACAGTGGCTGGAGGTAGCATTCAGCACCGAGGTTGATCTTCTGCGAATGATCCGTCAGGGAGAGCTGTCAGGCAGCAGGGCCGGACAATATCTGAGTTCTCTGAAATCGCATTTTTCCCCGGAGGTGCTGGTAGACATGTACTGTTATTTTAGTTTATATCTGGAGCTAAGTATTAAGGCAAAACGCAATCTCCTGCTAAGAGAGGGCGGGTTTCCCGTCATGGTAGAACCTGATATTAAAGACAAGCTGGCCGAGTTTCGTCATTTAAGACGGAAAATCGGAAAAGCCGGAGAAATGGCGCTGATGCCTTTGGTTCGCATGAAGCAGCGTGAGCTTTGGGAGTTAAACCAGTGGGAATAACATGCATTGTTTTCCAACTTATTCGAAATTGATCCGTACTTGGTTATGAATGACGCCGATCACAGAATCATTGAAAGGGTTTTGCAGGGCAACACCAACGATTTTTCAATTCTGGTAGAGAAATACCAGTCTGTGGTGTACAACCTGGTGTATCACATGCTGTGGAAGAATCATGATCTGGCTGAAGAAATTGCCCAGGAATCCTTTGTCCGGATCTTTGAGAAGCTGCATCAGTTCAAATTTGATAAAAAGTTTTTCAGTTGGATGTATCGCATTGCCATAAATACCGCCATTGATTGCCGCAGAGCCGAAGGACGCTATCTGAGACCGGAGCTTTTCCCTCAGGCTGCTGCCGGTAATGCAGAACACAAGATGGCTGCTAAAGAAAAAAGCCAGCTGCTTCGTAATGCAATGGATGCTCTTAAAGAAAAATACCGCATGGTAATCTTTCTGAAATATTATGAGCAAATGTCATATACAGAGATTGCGGAAGTTTTGGGCATTTCGGAAAAAAAAGTAAAATCGCGCTTGTTCGATGCCCGGGTCATGATGAAGGAATATCTCGAAAAAAAGGACTTCTTTTAATTATTGATTGAGGATGCATACAATTGATCAAACATTATGGCAGGAACTGGTAAACGCCAAAATAGATGGCACCCTCACTGCAGACCAGGAAAATCAGCTTGGAAGCATACTGGCTGAATCTGCTGCGGCAAGGGAATACCTGGAGAAACTAATGCAGGTTCATCAGATGACCCTTGAGGATGCATCTGACAAACAACAGTCCCCCGGATTAACTGATGGAGTAATGAAATCCATAAGAGAAAACAAGCCATCGCCTGCCAAAAAAACTGTAGTGAAAAAATTTGATTTTCGCCAAATGAACCAGAACTTCCTGCGTTATGCCGCCATACTTATTTTTGGATTGATGATTGGTTCAGGCATTACCTGGTTAATCAGGGAGGGCAGTGAATCGGTTCACACAGGCCATGCACTCGGAACCATGCACGCCAGACAACTACAACCCCTGAGGTTCGAGGCCACAGACACCCAAATTACCATAGAACCGGTTATTGCGGGGCAGATGCTGCTGATTCTTATTACAGCCGATAGCGAATCAACAATTAACCTGTTCTTCCATATGAATCCGGGAAATTACCGCATCGTTCATACCCGCTTTATTAGTTATGATCAAAGGCCTATGGCCGAGTCTTCCTCAGGAAGGGTTCTATTTGGCATAAAAGGCAGGACTGTTCTCCAGCTGGTAGCTGAATACGCCGGGAATCCACCGCCATCCATTCCTGTTGAGCTGGAAATCGACGGTGTAATTGTATTTAATTCGGAACTTTTTTTACGATAAAACCAACTTTTACCTATTTTCATGGTAATTATCAGCAAAGTGACCAAACAGAAAAAAATAACCTTTAAAACCAAACACATGAAATCCTCAAAGAACATCAAAATCGCTTTCGGCATATTGATTGCCTTCGTGGCCGGCTTTATGGTCGGTATAACACTTACCAATCCCGGTCTTAGCCTGATGGAAGCTGCCGGAACAATAGGAAAGATTGATAAATACCGTAACATAAAAATCACCGAAGCAGACATTCAATTAAAAAACACCCTTCTGGAAAACGAAGAGCTGCGCGAAGCCTATATTCAGTATTTTGCCTATGAATATACGGCCAACGTCAAGATGCTGGGAGATATTGAGCTGGCCATTAAGGAAGCCATCTCCATTCCGGAATATTATGCTGCCAACACCAGGAATATTGATGCCCTGGAGGAGTACATGGATTTTCTTGATATTGCCCGCCTGAGGATATTGGAGGCCATTGACGGCCTTACCAATCTTGATGACCGCAGCCAGGTAGCCATCCAGTCTATTTTGGGACGTGCAGGCAATGCCATGGCGCAAAATGTTATGCGCAGTTCAGTGGTATTTGATTTTCTTGCCGATGTTGAAAGATACCTTACAAAGGTTTCCAGGGAAGCTGTTCCGGGGCTGGTTCTTGTGCATGACAGGTTGTTCAGCAATCTGCTTACGGCCTGCCTGGTTAATGAAAACCGTTCCGGGCTGGATTTTCTCTCACAACGGGACTTTATCGGAGATGAAGAATTCTTTGGTTCTGTTGACTTTTCGAGCAATGCCAATCTTTCATCCATGTTGAATGATGCAGGAAATTTAGGGTCTTTCCTTGCAGGTTCGCTTCTTTATAACCAGGATCAACTCAGCGGTATTGTCTATTCAGACATGCAAAGCCTTGGAGCAGGATTCTCAAATCAGGAGAGCCTTCAGCAACAGATAATAAGCAATGCACAACAATTGGGATTTTACGGTATGATCACCGATGCCCAGCAGCTTCAATCGATAGGTTTTTTTGATTCGGAGCAACTGCGCTTTGACAGTGAGCGTTTGCAGTTACTTCTCAACTCACAACAGTTGCAGGTGATTAACTCTCAGTCTCTGAATTCATTAATGAACTCCCAAGAACAATTGCGTGGCATAAATGCTTTCTAAGATGAAAAAGAATACAAAAATCGGAATATTCGCGGGTATTATGGTAGGGTTTGTTGCCGGAATGCTCCTTGGACTCAGCCTTACCAATCCCGGCATCAGTCTGCCGGAGGCCATCGGGACCATTGGCAAGATTGACAAATACCGCAACATCAAAATAACAGAGGCAGACGTTCAGCTTAGAAACACCCTGCTGGAAAATGAAGAGTTGCGAGAAGCCTATGCACAATACTTTGCCTATGAGTATGCTGCGAATATAAAAATGCTGGAAGATATTGAACTGGCAATCAGGGAAGCAACAGCCATCCCCGAATATTATGCCGCCAATGCAAAAAACATCAGGAACCTCGAAGACTATATAGACTTTCTGGATCTTGCACGCCTGAGGATACTGGAAGCCATTGATGCCCTTACCAGTCTTGATGACCGCAGCCAGATTGCCATCCAGTCTGTTTTGGGTCGTGCAGGCAATGCCATGGCTCAGAATGTTATGCGCAGTTCAGCAGTGTTTGATTTTTTGGCCGATGTTGAGCAATACCTGACCAGTGTTCCCAGAGAAGATGTTCCCGGACTGGTTTTGGCGCACGACAGATTGTTTGGTAACCTGCTCAATACCTGCCTTGTTAATGAAAACCGGGCAGGGCTTGATTTTCTCACAGAGAGAAGGCTGATCGGAGACGAAGAATTCTATGGTACCGGTTTTACAAGCGATGAAAGACTTGCCGGCATCAGGTATGATGCGGACAGATTGCAAGCTGACCCGGGTTTGCAGTTTTTGAATCAGGAGCGGCTCAATGGTTTAATCATTGAAGACAGCCAGAGCCTGGGAATCATACTTAATCAGGAAAACCTTCAGCAATACATTGTAAGCAATGCACAAAACCTCGGGCTATGGGGGATGGTCTCAGATGAACTGCAATTAAAGGTGGCTGACATAACAGACTCAGAACAACTGCGCTTCGACAGTGAGCGTTTGCAGGGATTTTTCAACACCCAACAGTTGCAGGTGTTTAACGCTCAGACTCTGAATGTATTGATAAACTCCCAGGAACAATTGCGCAGTATTTCTGTATGGATTAATTAGGAAACGTATGCCAAATATTAAATCCTTCAGTTTAAAGAGGCTTGCCGGGCTGTTATGCCTGGCAGGCTTTTTTTTCGTGATACCTGCTAAGTCCCAGCAGGTGTGGCAAACCGATGCCAAAGATGTTCAGCTTGTTTATATTGGCAACCGGTACACTTTTCTAACCCCTCATGTGCTTCGTACCTTTAGAAACGCCCATGAATTCCATAAAACGCTGTGGGATTACGATCCGGGAAAATTATACATCCTGCTCAATGATTTTCAGGATTATGGGAACGGAGGAGCCATTACCATGCCTCTGAATCAGGTATTTATCGGGATTGGTCCTTACAATTTTGCCTACACCATCATCCCCTCCTATGAACGTTTTCAATGGCTTTTCAATCATGAGCTTACCCATACGGTAATGACCGACAAGCCCAACCGAAAGGATTTGTTCTGGAGGAGGGTATTTTTGGGTAAAGTAAGAAGAACCGAGCAGCAGCCCCTATCGGCCCTTTGGAGTTATGCCACGGTTCCCAGATGGTATGCCCCTCGCTGGTACCAGGAAGGCATTGCCTGCTTTATGGAAACCTGGATGTCTGGTGGCCAGGGAAGGGCTATGGGGTACTATGATGAGATGTACTTCAGGAGCATTGTCCATGAGGGAGCCACCATTCATTCTGTGGTTGGTCTTGAAACTGAAGGTACTTCTGAAGATTTTCAGGTAGGGGCCAATGCCTACCTTTACGGAACCCGTTTTGTAACCTATCTGACACACCGATACGGAGCTGATAAAATGCAGGCGTTTTTTCTAAGATCTGAAGACAGCAAGGCATTTTATGCATCTCAGTTTAGAAAGATATATGGGAAACCCGTTACCCAGGCCTGGAATGAATGGAGAGAAGCTGAACGGGAATTTCAGAATGAAAACATCGCTCTGATAAGCGAGTATCCTTTGACTCCTTTTACACCCATTGTTGGCTACCCTCTGGGCAGTATGTCGAGTTACAGATTCAATCCAGAAACAGGAAAGATCTATGCTGCCATAAACCATCCGGGAATCATTTCCCAAATTGCGGAAATCGACATCCAATCCGGAAGAATCCGTAAAATTGCCGAACTGGATGCGCCTGCACTTTATTACTCTACCCATCTAGCCTATGATCCTGATTCAGAGCGTATTTTCATAACAGAACATAACAACAAATACAGAAGCCTTGTTGCTTTAGATGTAAAAAGCGGCCGCAAGGAAACATTGATCCCTTTTTCAAGAACAGGGGATCTGGTAATCAATCCTAAGGATAAAAGTCTGTGGGGAGTTATGATTAACAATGGGTATTCTGTTCTGGTTAAGATCCCTCAACCCTATAACAATATGGAAATAATGTATGCTGCACCATTTGGCACCACCCTTTTCGATCTGGACATCTCTCCGGATGGAGGGCAACTGTCTGCATCTATTACAGGCATAAGGGGTGAGCAGGAGTTGGGGCTGTTTGATATCAAAACCCTGGAAAGCGGCAACCAGATTTACCGCAGTCTATACAAATTAGAAGACAACACCCTTACGCAATTCAAATTCAGCCTGGATGGAACCCATTTAATAGGCACATCATACTACACCGGGGTATCCAATGTCTGGCGTATTAATATAGAAAACCCGGAACTAGAGCTGATGACCAATACTGAAACCGGGTTTTTTATGCCCTTGCAGTATAGCTCAGACTCGCTTTTTGTATTAAGGTTTTTCAGAGACGGGATGAAACCGGGTCTGATTCCAATCAAGATTTTGAATGAAGCCAATGCCATTGAGTTTCTCGGACACCAAACCGTTGAGCGCAACCCTGTATTGGAGGAATGGTCTTTGCCCCCACCCCCTCCCCTTGATCAGGAGCAATATACAGAAAAAGCCTACCATCCTTTAAAGGAAATGATTCTGACCAATGCATGGCCCGATCTGGCCGGATACAAAAACACCCTGGCAACCGGCTACAGATTGCAATGGAGAGATCCTCTGGCCCTGGCACAAATAGACTTGCTTTTGGCCGGCTCGCCCTGGAG
>CAZFOI010000044.1:0-9054 GCA_964520605.1 uncultured Bacteroidales bacterium | reverse complement strand
CTATTGTTGGGTAAAAATACCAAAAATTGGCTATCTGACCGGAACTACGCAATTTTCATAAAAAAGCATAATTGGCTGTGATTTAAGCTTTGTTTAAAACACAGAATTGTATATTTTTGGAGGTATTATACACTCATTCAATGGCAAAGGCAAAAAGTACAGAGCAAAAAATATTCGATGCGGCTACAGAGCTTTTTCTCGAAAAAGGCGTAGACCGTACCAGTGTAAGGGAAATCGCAGCCAAGGCAGGCATCAACCTGGCTTTGATGAATTACTATTTCAGAAGCAAGGAAAACCTCTTCGACGCCATCTTTTCCCAGCTGGTTAAAAAGAATACCCGAAAGCTGATCCAGATTCTGGACAGCGATCTGGGCCTGGAGGAAAAGATAAGGCAGTATACCGGTGTTTATATTGATATGTTGTCTGAAAACCCATTGCTGGTTTCTTTTGTGATGGCCATTTTGCACCGGAGCAGGGAAAGAATTACCGAACTTAAATCCATCAGCAGCCTTTATAGCACGGAGCAATTTACCCGTCAGCTGGTAGATGAAGGCCGCAGTGGCAATATTGTGCGAACCGACCCCACCCAGCTGTTTGTGGACATGCTTTCATTGATAGCATTCCCATTTGCCATCCGCCTGCTGATCATGGACAAGAACAATTTCAGTGAGGAGGACTTTGCCGCTTTTGTGGAGGAGCGCAAGAAAAGGGTGCCTGAAATGTTGATAAGAAGTCTTAAAGAAGCATGAGAAGCCAACAGCCAAGCAGGAATGGTTTAAGCGAAAAACAAAAACAGGGGCGTTACCAGAGAATTTGTGAACAGTTGGAATCTCTGTTGCAAAAGCCCGGGAACAACCTGTCCCGAATGGCAACGGTTGCTGCCGTGCTGCACCACAAAATGGAGTATTTTTTCTGGACCGGCTTTTACCTTTTGGACCAGGGAGAATTGATTGCCGGCCCTTATCAGGGACCCGTGGCCTGCCAGTTATTGGCCAAAAATACCGGTGTGTGCTGGGCTGCGCTGAATGCCAAAGAAAGCCTGATTGTACCCGATGTTCATGCTTTCCCGGGGCATATAGCATGCGACAGCCGTTCCAATAGCGAAATCGTGGTCCTTTTAAGAAACCAAAGTGGCCGGATTATCGGTGTGCTGGATGCAGACAGCAGGGAGCTGAACGCCTTTACTGATGCAGACAAACAGGGTTTGGAAAAAATTATGGCCCTGCTCGAAACCCACATCATGTAATGGTTTATTGGTTTGCAGATCTGAGGGTGGGTGTGTTCCAGGCGGATCTTTTGCATGAAGCTAACCCGGCTTTGGGCGGGATATTGGGTTTTTGCCGGAAACTGTGTACTTTTGATTATCTAATTCCCAGGCATTTTGAATACACTCATTGTTTTTATTCTGGCGCTTGCCCTGTCAATGGATTGTTTTGCCATTGCCATAGTTAACAGCAATACCGGGGAACAGGGCCGTAACGGTGCGGCATTGAAAGCAGCCATTATGTTTGCTGCCGGGCACTTTTTGCTGCTGCTTGCCGGTTACTGGATTGGCGGTTTCTTTGTTCAGGCATTTGCCAATGTGAAGGCCTGGGTGGTATTGTTCATTTTTTTCCTTATCGCCGTAAAGATGATACGTGATGGGGTCAGGAACCACCCGCAATCAAGGGCTTTTGACATACAAAACATCCGGGTGGTATTTGCCCTTGCCCTGGCCGGATCAATGGACGCCCTGCTGGTGGGCATTGCCCTGGGGCTTACTGAAGCCAGAGCGATGCAGGCTGCCACTTTCGTGGCCATTGCGGTATTTCTGTTTACTTTCTCCGGTCTCACCGGCGGCAAACAACTCGGCCTTTCCTTCGCCCGCCGCACCGCCATCTTCGGGGGTGTATTCATGATCATTGCGGCGGGGTACTTTTTGAGTCAGGTAATTAGTTCGTAGTACGCAGTACGTAGTTCGTAGTAAATAGTTTAGTTTCTTCGAACTACGAACCACGAACCACGAACCACGAACTAACAACTACGAACCAACCACCAACATACTACACCCCCTCAGATCGCTGTGATCGAATCTGCCGAGTACTTCAAAGCTGTTGTGTGCGTGGAACCGGCCGAGGTCCTGGGTGGCAATGAAGCTGCAGGAGTTGATGTTGGCCAGGTCTATGATGTTAATGCCTCCGGTTTTTCGGCCATCGGTGATTTGCAGGGGGTCCTGGTCGGAGCGAATCAAAATACGCATCCAGGGAGGACAGGAAAAGAGTCCGTTGCCGGCAGACCAGGCCTGGGACAGCAGTTCTGTCATGCCGTATTCTGCATGTATGTGCGGCAGTCCGAATGCTTCTTTCAGGATGGCGTGCAGCTCTTCTCTTACCAGCTCCTTCCGCCGTCCTTTCATGCCTCCGGTTTCCATTACCAGTGTGTGGGAAAGGGGCATGGAATGGGAGTCTGCAAAATCGAGCAGGGCAAAGCTTACTCCCAGAAGCAGGGTTTTTTGGCCTTGTTTTTCAAGTTTTATGAGCTTTTCTGCCAAAAGCGCCAGATCATCCAGGTAAAAGCCGCTGTCGTGATGACGGCTTTGTTTTATCAGGGAGTTGGCCATATAGACCAGAGAGGAATCATTTCTTTCGAGATAGCCCGGCAGCAGGGCAAGGATGCAGTAGTCCCCTGCCTGCCCATAAAACTGGGTGAATCCCAGGGTAAAGCTTTTTTCATATAGGCCCGCATTGGTTACATAGTGACGGGAACGTTCTGAACCGGTGGTGCCGCTGCTCCCGAATATCAGGGTGTTTGGGGGTAGCGGATCGGGATGGGAAACCACCTTGTGATGTTTGAACATCTCAACGGGAAGAAAGGGAATGTCCTTTATGGTTTTTACTGTTTCGGGAGTTCTGCCCAGGGCCCGGCAAAAGGATCCGTATACCGGATTGTTTTGATGCTGCCAAGCAAATACTTCCAGGGCAAGCTGTTCAAAGGCATCTTCTGTGTGTGCTGAAAAGATTGCGGAAACCGGGGGTTTTGGGTGTTTCATGTGTGTGTGCCCGCCCTTGGGGTATGCCGATCCCAGGGCGGCTTGTATCATAAAGCAAAGTAACAATTATTTGCTAAATTTGCCAACAAAGCATCTCCATGGCAATCAATAAGAATCTGGATCCGGATAAGGAACATCTGAGCATGGCCGAAAAGGCGTTTGAGCAGGCCTTAAGACCCGACCGCTTTACGAGCTTCACCGGACAACAAAAAGTGGTGGAAAACCTCAGGGTGTTTGTGGGCGCGGCCAGGAAGCGCCAGGAGGCGCTTGACCATGTATTGCTACATGGTCCGCCGGGGCTTGGCAAGACCACCCTGGCGCACATCATCGCCAACGAGATGGGCGTGGGCATCAAGGTAACCTCCGGCCCCGTGCTTGACAAGCCCGGCGACCTGGCCGGCCTGTTAACCAACCTGGAAACCCACGATGTATTGTTCATTGATGAGATACACCGCCTGAGTCCGGTGGTGGAGGAGTACCTCTACTCGGCCATGGAAGACTTCCGCATCGACATCATGATAGAAACCGGCCCAAATGCCCGCAGCGTCCAGATAAGCCTGAATCCATTCACCCTGATCGGTGCCACCACCCGCTCCGGCCTGCTTACCGCCCCGCTCAGGGCCAGGTTCGGCATTACCTCAAGGCTCAATTACTATGACGCCAAATTGCTGCACCAGATCATCAAGCGCTCTGCGGCCATATTAAAGGTGGAAATTTCTGAAGAAGCCGCCCATGAAATTGCCGGCCGCAGCCGGGGCACTCCCCGCATTGCCAATGCCCTGCTTCGCCGGGTAAGGGATTTTGCCCAGATGAAAGGCAATGGCAGCATCGACCTGAATATTGCCCATTACGGACTGGAAGCCCTGAATGTTGACAAATACGGCCTGGACGAAATGGACAACAAAATCCTGCTTACCATCATTGAAAAGTTCAGGGGTGGTCCGGTAGGCCTTACCAATATTGCCACATCCGTAGGCGAAGACCCCGGAACGATAGAAGAAGTATACGAACCTTACCTGATACAGGAAGGGTATATCATGCGCACCCCCAGGGGGCGCGAAGCCACCGAACTGGCATACCGTCACCTGGGGCGCCTGAAGACCAGGGATCAGGGCATGCTGTTCGATTAAGACCTTTCCCATGGCTTACAAGCCCGGTCCTGATATAAAGCAGAAAATCAAAGAAAAAGCCCTTGCCCTGGGATTTGATGCCTTTGGCGTTGCCCGGGCCCGACCACTCTCCGATTACGCCCCCCGCCTGAATGCATGGCTCGAAAGGGGGGGACATGCCGGCATGGAATATATGCAAAGAAACATCGCCATGCGGCTCAATCCCGATTTGCTTATGGAGGGAACCCGGTCGGTAGTGGTGGTGGCCATGAATTATCATCCGCAGGCAGTGCAGAACCCCGAATGCAAATACAGGGTGGCCACCTATGCCTATGGAAAGGACTATCATTATGTGATCAAAGAAAAACTGCACCTTTTGCTCAGCCATATGATGGAACTGGTGCCCGGCACATCAGGCCGCTGCTTTACGGATTCTGCCCCTGTTATGGAACGGGCATGGGCCGTTGAGGCCGGATTGGGCTGGACGGGCAAAAATGCCTGTCTTATACTTCCCCAAAAGGGCAGCTACTTCTTTCTTGGCGAAATTCTCACCAATCTGGAGCTTGAGCCCGACAATCCGTTCCGCAAATCGCATTGCGGCAATTGCCGGCTGTGCGTGGATGCATGTCCCGGTGGCGCCATCAGGGGCGATGGAAGCATTGACTCGGCACGCTGCCTCTCCTATCTTACCATAGAAGAAAAGAAACCTCTCGACAGCCGGCAGAAAGCCCTGCTGTCAGGCTGGGTGTTCGGCTGCGATGTGTGTCAGATGGTTTGCCCGCACAACAGATTCGCCACCCCCACCAGGGAAGATGCATTCCGAATCCTTGAGCCCCTGGGCAGCTGGGATACCCATCAGTGGCAAAACATGGACAAGACAGGGTTTAAGAAAGCCTTCATTCGCAGCGGCTCGCCCCTTGCCAGGGTTCGCTACGAAAAACTGAAGGACAATATGGATCAGTGAAAACCCCTCAGGCTTTTTCCAGTGCTACGGTAAAATGCCGCATGATGGGTTTTTCCTCCACGATGCGATAACCTGACTGAATGGAATGGCGCCTTTGGTATACATTGCCCAGACATGCGGCTACGTATTCCATGTGGTTGTTGGTATAGGTACGTCTGGGAATGGCCAGCCTTAGCAGTTCCAGCGCCGGATAGCGGTTTTCCCGTGTAATGGGGTCACGATCGGCCATCAGTGTGCCAATCTCAACACCCCTGACGCCTCCTTCCAGGTAGAGCTCAATGGCCAGGGTCTGGGCCTGGAATTCTTCTTTTGGAACCTGGGGCAATACCGCTTTGGCATCAACAAAAATGGCATGTCCTCCGGCCGGCTCCTGGAAAGGTACCCCATAAGTCCTGAGGCGCTCACCCAGAAAGGCTACCTGCCCGATACGGGATTCCAGGTAATCATAGTCTGTTCCTTCCATGAGGCCCTGTGCCAGTGCTCCCAGGTCGCGTCCTGCAAGGCCACCATAAGTCAGGTACCCCTCATACATGATGTTGAACACACTGGCTTTGTCAAAGATGTCCTGGTGACGCAGGGCAATGAATCCGCCGATATTGACGATGGCATCCTTTTTCGAGCTCATGGTAGCCCCGTCGGCATAGGAAAACATTTCCCTGACAATGTCGCGTATGCCCATTCCTGCATAGGCTTCTTCCCTGACCTTGATAAAGTAGGCGTTCTCTGCAAACCTTGCTGCATCGAAATATACAGGGATGCCGTATTTGCGGCAAAGCTCAGAAACTTCCCTGATGTTTTGCATGGATACCGGCTGCCCTCCGGTGGTGTTGCAGGTTACGGTAATCAGGCACAAGGGGATTTTCTCTTTCGGATGGGTCTTAAACACCTCTTCCAGTTTTTCCAGATCGATGTTTCCTTTAAAGGGATGCATCAAGCGGGTGTCAGCGGCTTGGGCAATGGTACAATCTATGGCGGTTGCCCTGCGGAACTCAATATGACCTTTGGTGGTGTCGAAATGGGCATTGCCGGGAATCACATCCCCTTCTTTTATCAGGGCGGAAAACAACACATTTTCTGCAGCCCTGCCCTGATGGGTGGGCAGGAAGTAAGGCATGCCCAGGAGGTCCTGAATGACTTCCCTGAGCTTATAATAGGATGCCGATCCGGCATAGCTTTCATCTCCAAGCATTATTTCAGACCATTGGAAGTGGCTCATGGCACCGGTTCCTGAATCGGTAAGCAAATCGATGAATACCTGGTTGGAGCGCAGGTTGAATAAATTGTATTTTGCCTCGCGAATCCATGCTTCGCGCTGTTCACGGCTTGAGCGCACCAGGGGCTCTACCACTTTGATTTTATAGGGTTCTGCGTAGGGTAAGTTCATGACATCGGTTTTTAAACACAACAACAGGGATAATAATAAAAGACAAAAAAGTAAAAAAGGGAGCAGGACCTAGAAGCAATAAGTGTCCCTACGCTTGATGTTGCGGTAAATGAGGTGTATGCTGCGAACTTTTTCCATACAGTTTGGTGGGCGGTATTTCGCAAAAATAAGAAAATATCGCTTTATTGCTGAAACCGTTGTAATTTTACGTTTCCAGGAAATCAAAACACCTTATTACCATGCAAAGCTTTGCCAGGTTTTTGCTCAGCCTGTTTGGCTGGAGAATATCCGCCGGACTCCCACCGGGCATACAGAAGGCCGTTGTGATTATGGCTCCGCACACCAGCAACTGGGATTTTGTAATTGGCCGTCTGGCCTTTATTACCCAGGGAGTGAAGGTGTATGCCATGATTAAGAAAGAGTCATTTTTTTTCCCTTTGGGTCTGGTGCTTAAGATGCTGGGGGGAATCCCGGTAGATAGAAGCCATAGCCAGAATACGGTTAAGTCCGTTACGCGTCATTTTGATGATTCTGAGCGTTTTTTCCTGATCATTACACCCGAGGGTACCCGAAAGAGGGTAGAGCGCTGGAAAAAGGGGTTTTATTTTATTGCCCTTACGGCCAAAGTCCCCATCATCATGGGATACCTCGATTACGGAAAAAAAGAAGGGGGCCTGGGACCAGTGCTCTATCCCAGCGGAGATTTTGAAGCAGATTTCAGGGTTATTGAGGATTTCTATCGCGACAAGCAGGCGCGGCATCCACACAAATTCAATCTCACCGGTTCAGCAAAAGGCGGATGAGCAGGCTGTGCTGCAGCAGCATGTCCTGATTGTTGCCCAGGTTGATGCGGTTTAGTATGGCCGTATAACCCACCCCCAGACGGGGGGTGTTGGCGATGCTGAACATACTCCCGGCAGAAAAATAGGCTCCGAAGCCTATGCCGAAATCCCGTTCCAGATTAAACTGATAATTGCCCGGCACATAAAGGCTGTAAGCATTACCGGCTATGGTAAAGCTGTTTTCCCTTACCCTGAGATCAATAAGAGAAGCACCGGTCTCGAAATAAAACTGCATTCCCTGCTGAGACCTGGCTGTATATATCCGTCCGCCAAGTCTTAAATCGCTGCGCTCTTCATTGCCCCTGATCAGGAAGGTCTCGATATTGTCTCCCTCTATGCTGCTGAATCTGTCGAGCATAAGGGTAAAAGCATCCCGGGTTTGCAAACGGGTATAATTAAATTCCCCTGATACGGAGAACCTGTCGGAGATGCGAATCTCTCCGAAGAGGCCAAACATCAGGGCGGGATCGTATTTCATGGCCCCGGGCAGTTGGTGAAGGCTGAAGTCGTAACCCAGAGAGTTTCGGATCTGGTTGTAGGTATAGTCATTGCTGATGGTCTGTGCCAGGCTTGGCCGCAGATTGCCTCCGGCGCTCTGCCCTTCCCCATTGTAGTAAGAGGCCGTTTGTGGATGGGCAAGGAACAAACCCAAATTCAGCCCGTAGGAGAACCTGATGCCTTTTTCGGTATTGTGGGGAGTCTGCGGGAGATCGGCAGACTGCCCCTGGCTAAATGCAACAGGCTGTATGAGCAGGTGCATCAGGAAAATCAATACCATGGTTCGTATGCTGGTCATAGAGGCAGATTTTTAAATAGAGATGTCGGGTGCATCTCCACCAAGGTATTCGCCAAGCAGCATCCGGGCTGCCTGAAAGGAAGTGGTTTTCTGCTCTGAAAGCGCTCTCAGGGTTTCAGGGAGTCTGGCAGAGACCCCGCTATGGGAATAAAAGTGGTGTTTCAGGGCGTCGTGTATGGTCTCGAACATGCTGTATTTTTGCTGCTCAATGCGGTTTTGTGCGAAAAACCCATTTGCCTTGAGCTTGGTCTGATGCTCTTGAATCATGGACCAGACTTTTTCTATTCCAAACCGGCTTATGGAAGAGCAGACTTCCACCCTTGGGTGCCATCCGGAAGGAGAGGGCGGAAACAAATGAAGGGCGTTTTCATATTGTACCCTGGCCAGATTGGCTTTCTGGATATTGTCACCATCGGCTTTGTTGATGGCCATGCCGTCGCACATTTCAATAATCCCCCGCTTGATTCCCTGAAGTTCGTCTCCGGCTCCGGCCAGCATCAACAAAAGAAAAAAATCTACCATGGAATGCACGGCGACTTCAGATTGCCCCACACCGACGGTTTCTACCAATACGGTATCGAATCCGGCTGCTTCGCAAAGGATGATTATCTCCCTGGTCTTTCTGGCCACGCCGCCAAGAGAGCCGGCAGATGGCGAAGGCCTGACGTAGGCATTGTCATCAACGGCCAGGGATTCCATGCGGGTTTTGTCTCCCAGTATGCTTCCTTTTGATATCTGGCTTGAGGGATCAACGGCCAGCACGGCAAGTTTGTGTCCTCTTGCGGTAAGAAAGGTGCCAAAGGCTTCTATGAAGGTGCTTTTTCCTACTCCCGGAACTCCGGTAATTCCAATGCGAAGGGAGCGCCCGGAATGGGGAACACACTGCTCTACTATCTGGCGGGATAATTCAAAATGATCTGGCAGGGAACTT
>CAZFOI010000043.1:0-9113 GCA_964520605.1 uncultured Bacteroidales bacterium | reverse complement strand
CCTTGCCAGGCTGGGAACAGAAATTGGCAGGCCCATAGGTGCAGACACGCTTGGATTTGCCTCAAGGCAGTATTTCAGCCTGGTTGCAGGTGGAGAATTCATCAGGTATACCACACCGCTTGACTCTGTCAATGTCGGCATCGTGCGTCTGGAGCCCAGAATCTGGACAGACTTTGGTCGATTCCAGTTAACCCTCGGCATACATACTGCATTTGAGCTTGATACGGTAAAGTATTTCCGCGCCTACCCGGTGGTGAATACAACTTTCGACCTTATCCCGGGAAAGCTTGCCATATATGCCGGAGTAAGCGGGGGCGTAGAAAGGAACTCCCTGAATTCCCTGAGTCGTGAAAATCCATTTGTTCACACAATTGTGAACCAAAATTTTATGAATATCAAATCAGATATTTCAGGTGGAATCAGGGGAGCAATCGGAAGGTCCTTCTCCTATCATCTGGGTGTTAGCAGTGCATCCATTTCAAACCATCCTTTCTTTGTAAACGACACAACTTTCATGCAGGGGAACAGGTTCTCTGTAATATATGATGATGTGCGCCGCCTGCATGTTAAGGGAGATCTGAGTCTGAGGCTGCACGAAAGGCTCTCGACACGATTCTCCGCGGGATATTTCCAATACGGGCTTAACACCCTGACTGAAGCCTGGCATATGCCCGGCCTGGTATTCGAATGGAACTTCAGATACAATATGCAGGACAAGATTATCTTATCTGCCGATGTTTTCTCAAGGGATGAAACCCTGGGGAGGATGTATGATCCGATTAGCGGACTGGAGGGAGTTTTCATAAATGATGCTTACCTGGATGCCAATATATCATTGGAATACAGATATAATAAACTCCTGTCAGTATTCCTGAATTTTAACAATATCACCAACAAACCTTTGGCGCGGTGGACCAATTATCCGAGTTACGGATTTAATTTTCTGGGAGGGCTCACTTACTCGTTTTAACCGGCAAAAATGCGTACCTTTGCACGTTAAACAATTTTTGAATACAGTGTATGAGCGATCCCACAAAAGCTGACAATCTGCCACAACAGCAGCCAACTTATGACGCCGCCAGTATACAGGTGCTGGAAGGCCTGGAAGCCGTAAGGAAAAGACCCGCCATGTACATCGGAGACATAGGGTCTAAAGGACTGCATCATCTGGTCTATGAGGTAGTTGATAACTCTATCGACGAAGCCATGGGCGGATATTGCGATCAGATAGACGTGATCATCAATCCTGATAATTCTGTTACTGTCAGGGATAACGGAAGGGGAATTCCGGTAGACATGCACAAGCAGGAGAAGCGAAGTGCGCTCGAAGTTGTCATGACCGTACTGCATGCCGGAGGGAAATTCGACAAAGGAAGCTATAAGGTGTCGGGTGGCTTGCACGGGGTTGGTGTATCCTGCGTAAATGCCCTGTCTTCCCTGATGAAGGTTTTGGTACACAGAGACGGTAAGATACACACCCAGGAGTATGAAAAGGGCAAACCGCGTTTCGCGGTTAAAGCCATAGGGGAAACGACCAGAACCGGAACCGAAGTAAGCTTTTGGCCCGATGACAGTATTTTTCAGCTAACTGTTTTCAGCTACGATATTCTTGCCGGCAGGCTCAGAGAGCTGGCTTTCCTGAACAAGGGGGTTAAACTCTCCATTACCGATATGCGCCAATTCGCAGATGACGGAAAACCTGTTTCTGAGAGTTTCTATTCTGCTGAAGGCCTCAGGGAGTTTGTGGGATACCTGGATGTTAACAGGGAAAAGCTGATAGACGAGCCCATCTGCATGGAGTCTGACAAGGCTGGCATACCGGTAGAAGTTGCCATGCAATACAATTCTTCTTTTACAGAAAACGTACAGTCTTACGTAAACAATATCAATACCATAGAAGGCGGCACCCACCTTGCCGGTTTCCGCAGGGCACTCACCCGTACCCTGAAGACCTATGCGGAGAAGTCGGGCATGTTGTCTAAATTGAAGTTTGAAATAAACGGGGATGATTTCAGGGAAGGACTAACCGCGGTTATTTCCGTTAAAGTGGCAGAGCCCCAGTTCGAAGGCCAGACCAAGACCAAGCTTGGAAATTCCGAGGTAATCGGAGCGGTAGATCAGGCAGTAAGTGAAATGCTGAACAATTACCTGGAAGAACACCCAAAAGAGGCCAAAACCATTGTAAACAAAGTAATTCTGGCGGCCACTGCAAGACATGCCGCCCGCAAAGCCCGTGAATTGGTTCAACGGAAAAATGTTCTCAGCGGCTCCGGCCTTCCAGGCAAGCTTGCTGATTGCTCAGAAAAGGATCCCCATGCATGCGAAATTTTTCTGGTTGAGGGTGATTCGGCCGGAGGAACTGCCAAGCAAGGGCGTGATCGCCGCTTTCAGGCCATCCTGCCACTAAGGGGAAAAATCCTGAATGTAGAAAAAGCCATGCCCCACAGGATTTTCGACAATGAAGAAATAAAAACCATTTTTACTGCACTGGGTCTTTCCATAGGAACTGAAGAAGACAGCAAGGCACTGAACCTTGAAAGACTCAGGTACCACAAGGTCGTTATCATGACCGATGCCGATGTAGATGGCAGCCATATTGCCACCCTGATCCTCACATTCTTCTTTCGCTATATGAAGGAAATGATAGAACTGGGTCATGTATACATTGCCACA
The DNA here is from genome assembly GCA_964520605.1 of uncultured Bacteroidales bacterium. Lineage (GTDB taxonomy): Bacteria > Bacteroidota > Bacteroidia > Bacteroidales > UBA7960 > CAZFOI01. The sequence goes on along the minus strand of CAZFOI010000043.1, from coordinate 6,440 downwards.
CCCCCGCTCTATCTGATCAGAAAAGGTAAGGATGAGAAATATGCCTGGAACGAAGACCAGCGAAGACAGATTGTGGCAGAATTTGCGGCCGGAGGCAAGGAAAGCGGCATTCACATCCAGAGATACAAGGGTTTGGGAGAGATGAACGCCGAGCAACTTTGGGAAACCACCATGAATCCGGAAAACAGGCTGCTCAGGCAGGTAGACATAGAAAATGCGGCCGAAGCTGACCGTACCTTCTCCATGCTCATGGGAGATGAAGTTCCTCCCAGGCGAGAGTTTATTGAGCGTAACGCAAGATACGCCAATATCGATGTCTGAAAAAGCTTAGTTTCTAATCCATTGCAAGATTTTCTCAGAGCGCGGACTTTCGCGGGGCGGAACCATATCTGCCAACTGTCCGTTTTCATCAATCAGATATTTCTGAAAATTCCAGCTTACGCTTGAATCCATCTTTCCGTTAAGCTCTTTTTGTGTAAGCCATTGGTAAATAGGGGCCATATCATCTCCCCTTACGGAAACTTTCGACATCATGGGGAAACTAACTCCATAGTTTTCCTGACAAAATGCGATAATGTCTTCATTGGAACCTGGTTCCTGGTTCATGAAATTGTTTGCCGGAAACCCGATAATCACAAATCCTCTGTCCTGGAATTCCCTATACAGAGCCTCAAGGTCATTGTACTGGGGGGTAAGTCCGCATCTTGAGGCCGTATTAACTATCATGACCTTTTTGCCCTTAAGTGTTGAAAAGTCAAAGATTTCTCCATAAATATCCTCTACCTTAAAGTCGTGAATGGAGGATGCTGTGGTTGCTTCTGTACTCAGAGAAGCCGGAGTGTGTGCATTCAGACATGAAGAAAACACAATTATCAGGACAATATAAATGGCCAAAATGCCCGTTTTTGAGTTATTCATAATACTGGTGTTTACGTGTGTATCCTGATAAACATCAAACACCACCCCAATGTTTGTATCTTTGAAAAAAAACCTCATGCTTCCAGACCAAATGCTGCCCCTGATCAAGCTGGCTTCAAAAGCCGCATATTTTGCCTCACTGGAAATACTTAAGATAAGCCGAACAGCCATCAAACAGGAAACCAAGAAAGACGGCAGTCCCGTTACCCAGGCAGACCTTAGGGCCAACAATGCCATATGTGAAATTCTTGGGAAAACATCCATCCCCATTATCAGCGAAGAGTCTGCGGGAATTCCATATAAGCAAAGGGTAGGTGCAGAATGGCTCTGGATGATAGATCCACTGGACGGGACCAAAGAATTCATTGCAGGCAATGGAGAATACACCGTAAACATTGCCCTGATACATAAAGACAGGGCAACTGCAGGAGTAATTGCAATACCTGAAACAGGTGTGCTGTATCTTGGCATAGAATCTGTCGGGATTCTGGAAACTACTTTCAAGGCAATACAGGAAGATTTGCAATTGAGTGATTTCCAAACTACTGACCATCCAGCAAGACCTGATGTTGGTCTGCTCCGCATAGCCGTTAGCCGGTCTCATCCCGACCCTCATACCAGGGAAATGATCAAAAGACTTAAAGAAGAAAATCTTACAGTGGAAGAAATACCCAGGGGAAGTTCCCTTAAATTCTGCGAAATTGCTTCAGGCAAAGCAGATATTTATTTAAGGCATTCACCCACCAGTGAATGGGATTCGGCCGCCGGAGATGCCATTGTTCATGCCGCCGGTGGCCTTACAGTGTCCATGCCATCGGGCGATCCCCTTGCGTATAACAAACCAAAACTGATTAATCCGCCATTTGTGAGTTTCAGGCATCAGGCCCTGTCAGATCGCTTCCTTAAAATACTTTCTCCGCAAATAGGGGTATGAGAATACCGAAGCCATTATAATCAGGGTTCCCAGATAAAAGCCTGCAGACATTGTTTCTGTAAACGGAAAAAACAGCCGGGCCATCAGAATACCATAAACAGGTTCCAGGTTAATTGCCAGTATTACCGTATAGGCAGAGAGTGTCTTCATGATATGGACTATGGCCGTGAATGCATAGGAGGTGCATAACAATCCAAGAATCAGGAGATACATCCAGTCCAGGCCCTGCATCCGAAACATTTGCAAATCGAACTGTCTGGTAACCAGAAAAAACACCGAAATAACAATAAAACCTCCTGCCATTTCGTAAAAACTGATTACCACCGGATGGTGGCGGTTGCTGATGTTGCGGTTCATAACGGCAAACAGCCCGTTCAAAAATGCAGACAACAAGGCGTAAAGTATTCCTTCAATATACCTGAATTCATATTGGAAAATAATGTATATCCCTGCCATGATAACCAGGCCAATCAGCACCTCGATCCAGAACACCCTTCGCTTTTGCATCCAGGGTTCAAGGATGCTCGTAAAAAGAGTGGCTGAGGCAAAGACACCCAGGGTAACGGAAACATTGGAAACCTTAACGGCATGAAAAAAAGTAATCCAATGAAGTGCCACCACAACGCCAATGCCAAATAGGGAGATAAGGGTTTTCCCGCTCAGGCCAAGGGGGATTTTTTTCCATTTTAAATATATCCACAGCCCTGCGAAAGCAAGCAACATCCTGTACCACACCAGGCTTACCGAAGGAAGACTGATCAGTGCTCCAAGAATGGCAGTAAATCCCAAAAGGATCACAATAAAGTGCAAATGAAGATAGTTTCTCAGCATGGAGTCCGGTTTGATGATTCGGGCCAGGATCCAAAAAATTCCGAAACCGCACGTATTGCCCTTTGAAGCCGAACCGGGCCATTTCCGCTAATGATGCGATAAGGGAAGCCGTAGGCCTCCAGTTCTTTTTTGTACCATTCAAAAAACCAGGCCCTTAAATGTGGATGTTCTCTTTGGGTGTCAGGTTCCCATGGAAGGTCAATATCGCAAAGCAAATACAGGTCATAGTCAGATTGCTGTATGCGGTCGAGTATCCAGGAGTCGCAATTCCCGTATTTGTGCATACTCCATATTTTTACCACAATCAGCTCTGTATCGCAGAATAACCATTCAGGATTCAATGACACAGCCGCCATCTCCAGCCCCTTTTGACCCATGGCTATGCGAAGAAGGTCGGGATATTCATAGGGACGTCCGAGTGCCTCAATATACTCTCTGGCATATTCAGGTACCCAATGCCCACCCAGATTCTCTGCCAGGTTTCTTGAGAGCCAGCTCTTCCCTGTAGATTCCGGGCCGGTTATGGCAATTTTTCCATTCACCTTGGTCCGGTCAGGTCAATCAGGAATGCATACTGACGGGCAATCTCCCTGAGACGGCTGAACCGACCGCTTGCTCCACCATGCCCGGCCTCCATGTTGGTATCCAACAATATCAGGGCATCACCGGTATGATAGTATCTGAGCCTGGCTGTCCATTTGGTCGGCTCCCAATACTGCACCTGTGAATCGTAAAGCCCGGAAGTAATATACAAATTGGGATAGGCCTGTGCGGTAATATTATCATATGGAGAGTAAGACAGCATATAATCATAATACTCCCTGATATTGGGATTGCCCCATTCGTCATATTCTGCAGTTGTTAACGGGATGCTTTCATCGAGCATGGTGGTTACCACATCAACAAAAGGAACAGCGGCAATCACACCCTTGTACAAATCCGGGCGCATGTTTACAACAGCTCCCATTAACAGGCCACCGGCGCTGCCGCCCATGGCGAAGAGCTTTTCTGCACTGGTATAACCTTCTTCAATAAGATAAACCGAACAATCAATGAAATCATTGAAGGTGTTGATTTTTTTCAGCAGCTTGCCGTCTTCATACCATTGTCGGCCCAGATCCTGCCCTCCCCTGATGTGTGCGATGGCATATACAAATCCCCTGTCCAAAAGACTCAGGACATTGGAATTGAAGCGGGGATCAGAGCTGGAACCATAAGAACCATAACTATATAACAGCAAGGGATTGCCCCCATCCTGTCTTATGCCTTTCTTATATACAATGGTAAGCGGAACTTCAACCCCATCGCGTGCAGTTACCCATAACCTTTTGGTTTCATAATTGTTGCTGTCGAAGCCCCCAAGCACTTCCTGTTGTTTAACCAAAACCTTTTCTCTGCTAGCCATATTATAGTCGAACTGCGAGATCGGTGTGGTTAGTGATGTATAAGTAAACCGCAACCATTCCGTATCCATTTCCGGATTGGAGCCCAGGGCTGCAGTATAAGCCTCTTCCTCAAAAGCGAGATAATGTTCCGTTTGATCGGAGTGTCTTATGATTCGCATTTGTCTCAGCCCCCTGCTTCTCTCCTGTAAAACCAGGTAATCATTAAAAACGCTTGCTGACTCAAGCAAGACATCCGAACGATGGGGTATGCGTTCTTTCCAGTTAGAAATCCTGGTTGCCGATGCAGGCGTTTGCATCAGACGGAAATTTTGTGCATTGTGGTTGGTAAGCACAAAAAAGCTGTCTTTAAAGGGGAACACCCTATAGAGCAAATCTCGTGTCCTGGGCTGAAATACCCTGAACGCCCCTGCGGGATTGGATGCTTCCAGAATATGAATTTCGTTGCTTAGGGTTGCATTGGAGGTTATCATCAGGTAGCGGTTATCCCTTGACCGCGAAACCCCAATATAATAGAAGGTTTCATCTTCTTCATAATAAACTGTTTCCGGCATACCGTTACCATCAGTCCGAAACCGGTTGATTTTCTCATATCGTAACGTAGACGGGTCTATTGAGGTAAAGAACAGGGTAAGATTGTCTGCCGCCCAAACCACATCTCCTCCTGCGTTCCTGATTCCGGTGGCCGTAATCTCTCCGCTGGCAAGGTCTTTGATTTTCAGGGTATATTGTCTTCTGCCAATGGTATCTACCGTAAATGCCATTTTTTTGTTATCCAGACTGATATCATAATCCCCAACCCGGTAATACGCATGACCGGCCGCCAGCTCATTTACGTTTAGGATGATTTCCTCCTGAGCGTCCATGCTTCCCTTCCTTCTGCAGTATATCGGATATTCGGCCCCGGTTTCATAGCGGACATAATAGTAATACCCATTGCTGAGAACCGGTGCAGAGGAGTCGTCTTCGCGAATTCGACCCCGCATCTCCTGGAAAAGAGTCTCCTGCAGCTTGGCAGTATGGGCCATTATCTGCTCCCTATATGCATTTTCTGCTTCAAGATAGGCAATGACCTCGGGGTTTTCAGGGTTGTTCATCCAATAATAATAGTCTGTACGCGTATCCCCATGCATCACCAGATAGTGGGCTATTCTTTCGGCCATGGGTGGCTCTGCAAGCGGTCCACTGCCGGATTGACCACATGAAATAAAAGACATCATTGAAAAAGCAATCAAAAGGTTACGAAAAGCATTCATGTTGCAAAGGTTTTTGAATAATTGTCAAATTTACAAAATTCCGGATTGGCAATTATACTTCAGCCCATTAAGGTGAAATCCGGCTGATTTTTTATTCAAAATGAAATTGCGGCCTGGTTTTTGTTTACCTGGGGTGTAATTAAGATTCTCAGACCACATGAATGTTATAAGATTTGTTTTAATTGTTATTGCCTTCTTCATGTCGTTTGCCTGCTCCAACACAAAAAAGCAGGACAAATTGAATGAAAAACTCGTTTATGTAAATAATGGCACCATTATTATGGATGATGCTGTTTCAGGGGATTCACGCAAGTTCATGCAAGGCGAAGACCCCGCACTCTCCTTTGATGGTCGCCTGCTCGCCTATACTTACGAACTTGGCTCAAAAAGACGCATTGCCATTACCCGGCTGGATAATGCCTACACCCAGGTTGTTGAGGACATTCATGGGGCCAGTTTTCTTCCCGTATGGTCGCCAACGAACCACACCCTTCTATTTAACGCATTGGTTCATAGCGATTATATTCCCCATAGGGTAATTATCATCTATGATATCCTTGAAAATCGAAAGACTGCCATTAACCGGCCAAAAGAAAATCTGTTTTTCCCCGTATGGGATTTAAGTGGAGATACAATTTATGCACACAATACCCGTGTGCTGTTTCAATGGGATATATTCGGACGACTGATCTCGGCAAGACCGCTGACTGAATTTTTTGGCGACTATCGTTTCGATGCCCGAAGTCAGTTTCTTCCTTCCGATGTGCCGGGAGAATGGATATTTACCGCCACTGATGACAAAACAGGTAATTATCAGCCCCATGAAGGGTTCTCCCTTTTCCGGTACGACCCCCATACAAAAGAAAGCACCCGGCTTTTGCCGGCAGAAATCGTTCCTGAACAAATAAGCTGGGACAAGCCTTTTCAGGAAATTTTTATCTCAACCAGAGATGGCAGTCTTTACCGTATAGACAAAACCGGCGGTATGCCAAAAAAAATAAGAGAAAATGCCAGCCAGGTTTCCTTTAGAACGTTCCAGAAAAATGACAAATAGTTAGTCGAAAATCCAGGGCAGCTTGCTGACTGTTACCGAGCTGT
>CAZFOI010000042.1:0-9224 GCA_964520605.1 uncultured Bacteroidales bacterium | reverse complement strand
AAAATTACCCTTCCCGGCTCAATATTCCTGGCATTTGTGGCGATTATGCCTGCCCTGGTGAGCCTGATGGGAGTTACCGGGCAATTTGCCCAGTTTTTTGGAGGCACTTCTTTGTTGATTCTTGTTGGAGTTGTGCTGGATACCTTGCAGCAAATTGAAAGTCATTTGCTGATGCGTCACTATGATGGTCTTACCAAATCAGGACGGATCAAGGGGCGTTCATCCTATGGGGTGGCAGGCTAAAAATCCGGCCCGATGATAGTATATAAGACCAAAGAAGAAATTGAGTTAATAAAGGAAAGTTCTTTGCTTGTTGCGAAAACGCTGGCAGAAGTAGCTTCAAGGATAAAACCCGGAGTTACCACGCTGGCCCTGGACCAGGCGGCAGAAACCTTCATCAGGGATCATGGCGCACTTCCCGGCTTTAAGGGTTATCACGGATTTCCCTTTACCCTGTGTATCTCTCCCAATGAAATAGTGGTACATGGTTTTCCGGGTAAGTATGAACTAAAGGAAGGTGATATTTTGTCGGTTGATTGTGGGGTTCTGAAAAATGGCTTTTATGGAGATTCCGCCTATACTTTCGCTGTTGGTGAAGTAAGCGCTCCGGTTAAGAAGCTAATGAAGACCACCTTTCAATGTCTTCAGATTGGTATTTCTAAGCTTGTTGAAGGGAACACCATCGGTCATGTGTCATCTGCCATTCAGGCTCATGCTGAAAGTGCCGGGTACACTGTTGTTCGGGAGTTGGTTGGTCATGGTCTTGGAAGAAACCTCCATGAAAGCCCAGAGGTGCCAAATTTTGGATTCGAAGGCAAGGGCCCTGTGATTAAAAACGGACTTGTCATTGCCATCGAACCCATGATCAATCTGGGGCAGCGCTTTGTGGTTCAGGAGAAGGACGGATGGACTGTCCGCACTGCTGACAGAAAACCTTCTGCGCATTTCGAGCACACGGTTGCAGTGGTAGATGGAAAAGCTTCGGTCTTGTCAACGTTTTCGTATATTGAGGAAGCCTTAGAAAAAAACATACATAGTTCGGTCGTTATCCGGTAATATTATATGGCAAAACAAGCTTCTATACAGCAAGACGGTACAGTCATTGAGTCATTGGGAAATGCCATGTTCCGCGTAGAACTTGAAAACGGGCACGTAATTACAGCCCACATTTCCGGGAAGATGCGTATGCATTACATCAAAATTCTTCCCGGTGACAGAGTGAAGGTAGAGATGTCGCCCTATGACTTGTCGAAAGGCCGGATTACGTTCAGGTACAAATAAGAATCACCCAATTAATAAGGAATAAAAAAATGAAAGTCAGAGCATCGGTTAAGAAAAGAAGCCCCGAGTGCAAGATTGTGCGGAGAAAAGGCAGAATCTACGTAATTAACAAGAAGAATCCTAAGTACAAACAACGTCAGGGTTAATTTTTTTTGACATTTAATCAAGGTATTATATATGGCACGTATCGCTGGAGTAGATATTCCGAGAAACAAAAGAGGCGCAATCAGCCTTACCTATATTTATGGCATTGGCAGGAGTACTGCCATGGAGATTTTGGAAAAAGCCGGGGTAGACCCCAATATTCGCGTTGAAACATGGAATGATGATCAGCTTACAGCTGTTCGTAATGTGATTAACGAAGATTATAAAGTAGAGGGCTCTCTTCGTTCAGAAGTACAGATGAACATCAAGCGTCTCATGGATATTGGCTGCTACCGTGGTATCCGCCATCGTATCGGCTTGCCGCTGAGGGGGCAGAAGACCAAGAACAATGCCCGTACCCGCAAAGGCAAAAAGAAAACGGTTGCCAATAAGAAAAAGGCTACCAAATAATAGCAATTGAAGTGGGTGGAAACGCCCCTTGATCAGAATTAATTTTATAACTAAAATGGCGAAAACAACCAAAGGTGCTAGGGTCACCAAAAAAAGGGTGGTAAAAGTGGAACCTGTAGGACAGGCGCACATTTTTGCTTCTTTCAACAACATCATCATTACCCTTACCAATCAGAGCGGTCAGGTTATTTCCTGGTCTTCTGCCGGTAAAATGGGTTTCAGAGGATCTAAAAAGAATACTCCTTATGCCGGTCAGATGGCCGCAGGAGATGCTGCAAAAGTTGCCTATGACCTGGGTCTTAGGAAAATCAAGGTCTACGTAAAGGGACCGGGTTCCGGCAGGGAGTCTGCCATCAGAACCCTGCATTCCGCAGGTCTTGAGGTTGTGGAAATTGTGGATGTAACTCCGCTTCCGCACAACGGTTGCCGTCCTCCGAAAAGGCGCAGGGTATAATCTATTGATTGTGAACGTTTAAAGTAATTTGAAACAATGGCAAGATATTTAGGTCCAAGAACAAAGATTGCACGTAAGTTTGGTGAACCGATCTTTGGAGCAGATAAGGCATTTGAAAAGAAAAAGTACCCACCCGGACAGCACGGTCAGGCCAAGAAGCGCAAAAAAATGTCTGAATACGGCATTCAGCTTCAGGAAAAGCAAAAGGCAAAATATACCTATGGACTGCTTGAGCGTCAGTTTTCCAACACATTTGCCAAAGCCGTAAGGCAGAAAGGTATTACCGGCGAAATATTGCTTCAGCTTCTTGAAGCACGGCTGGATAATGTGGTGTATCGTCTGGGTATTGCACCCAGCAGAAGGGCAGCCCGCCAGCTGGTTGGCCATCGCCACATTACGGTGAATGGTAAGGTTACCAATATCCCGTCCTATACCCTGAAAGCAGGTGATATTGTTGGTGTGCGTGAGAAATCTAAGAACCTTGAGGTTATTGTTGATTCTCTTGCCTCGCGCGGCAGTGGATACTCCTGGCTGGAATGGGATCAGGAAAAACTCGCCGGAAAGTATCTCAATCATCCTGAAAGAGAAGTTATTCCTGAGAATATTAAAGAACAACTCATTGTTGAGCTTTACTCCAAGTAGTCCCTATAAAATATCAACCTAAATCCAATCATAATGGCAATTTTAGCATTTCAGAAACCGGATAAAGTGATCATGCTTGAGTCCGATGAACGCTCCGGAAAATTTGAATTCCGGCCATTGGAACCAGGTTATGGAATTACCATCGGCAATGCACTCAGGCGAATTCTGCTTTCTTCACTCGAAGGATTTGCCATTACTTCAATTCGGATTGAGGGCGTTGATCATGAATTCTCTACCATTAAAGGGGTTGTTGAGGATGTGACTGAAATTGTTCTTAATATCAAGAAGATCCGTTTCAAGCGTCAGGTAGACGAGGTAGAATCAGAGAAGTTCACAATTAAGGTTAGTGGTCAGGAACAGTTTAAGGCCGGTGATCTTAATAACGCGCTTGCCAACTTTCAGGTATTGAATCCTGAAGTGGTGATCTGCCATATGGAACCTTCTGTTTCCCTTACTTTGGAGTTTACCATTGAGAAAGGCCGCGGATATGTTCCCGCAGAAGAAAATAAGGGACTGAATCCGGTTATTGGCCAGATTGCCGTTGACTCCATCTATACCCCGATCAAAAACGTAAAATACTTTGTTGAGAATTACCGCGTAGAGCAGAAAACAGACTATGAAAAGCTTGTGCTTGAAATTCTCACGGATGGTTCCATCACCCCAAAGGAAGCTTTGAAAGAAGCTGCCCGCATTTTGATTCTGCATTTTATGTTATTCTCTGATGAGAAAATCACATTGGATACAGAAGAAAAGGCTGCCAGTGAGGAGTTTGATGAAACATCACTGCACATGAGGCAATTGCTTAAAACCAAACTGGTAGACATGGATTTGTCTGTCAGGGCGCTGAATTGCCTGAAAGCTGCTGATGTTGAAACCCTTGCCGACCTGGTTTCTCTTAACAAACATGATTTGTTGAAATTCAGGAACTTCGGAAAGAAATCCCTGACTGAATTGGAAGAGCTGATCAAATCAAAGAACCTGAGCTTTGGAATGAACCTTTCGAAATATAAATTAGATAAGGATTAATTGAGATGAGACACAGAAAGAAAATCAATCATTTGGGGAGGACGGCCTCACATCGCCAGGCAACTTTGTCGAACATGGCTGCTTCCCTGATTTTGCATAAAAGAATCAATACCACCCTGGCTAAGGCCAAAGCACTGAAATTGTATGTAGAGCCCCTTATTACCAAATCCAAGGTTGATTCTACCCACAGTCGCAGGGTTGTATTCTCCTATCTTGGCAATAAAGAGGCAGTAAGTGAGCTTTTTAGAGAAGTTGCTCAGAAAATTGCCGATCGTCCGGGTGGGTATACTAGAATATTGAAAACCGGTTTTCGAAAGGGAGACGGTGCCGAGATGTGCTTCATCGAGTTGGTAGATTACAATGCCAATATGCTTAAGACAGCTGAGGAAAGTAAGCAAAAGACTACCCGCAGAAGCAGTCGCAGAAAAGGAAAAACCGCTGGTGAGGCTGCCGTGGTGGCTGGGAAACCAGCTGAAAAGACAGAAGAAAAACCGGTTGAAGCCGTGGCAGAGGTGCCGGCTGAGGAAGTTGCTGAGGAAACTCAGGCAGCTGCAGAAGCCACTGCTGAAGCCGTACTTGAAACCCCTGCTGAAGCGGTTGGAGAAGAAGCTGATACTTCGGATAATACTGAAGAAAAGCCCGAAGAGAAGGAAGAACCCGGTAAATAATCATACCGTGCATCAGCACGCATTGGGGGATAAAGTAGCCGTCAGTTGCTTTATCCCTTTTTTTTCCTGGCTTTGATGTAAATTTGCAGTAAGCAACCATTATTAAGACTTGAACTTTAAAAAGAAATACTATGAGCGCAATTGTTAACATTCATGCACGTCAGATCCTCGATTCACGGGGAAATCCCACAATTGAAGTAGAAGTAATCACCGAAAACGGAGCCATGGGACGAGCAGCCGTACCGTCGGGAGCTTCCACGGGAATTCACGAAGCTGTTGAACTCAGAGACGGAGATAAGTCCAATTATCTGGGTAAGGGCGTACTTAAGGCTGTTGGTCATGTGAATAATTTGTTAAACAATGAGCTTAAGGGCTATTTTGTTACAGATCAGGCACTCATAGACAAAACAATGCTTGAGCTGGATGGAACACGCAACAAGGGGAATCTTGGAGCCAATGCCATTCTGGGGGTTTCTCTGGCTGTTGCTCATGCAGCTGCCCAGGAAACAGGTCAGCCCCTGTTTCGCTATATTGGCGGAGTAAATGCCAATATGCTGCCCATGCCTATGATGAACATCCTTAATGGGGGATCACATGCAGATAATTCTGTTGACTTTCAGGAATTCATGATTATGCCGGTTGGCGCTTCTTCTTTTAGCCATGCCATTAAAATGGGTGCTGAAATTTTTCATCAGCTCAAAAGTGTGTTAAAAAAGCTTGGTTATTCGACCAATGTTGGAGACGAAGGCGGCTTTGCTCCAAACCTGAAGTCCAACGAAGAAGCTGTTCAATTGATTTTACAGGCTATTGAGAATGCAGGTTATACGCCCGGTGAAGATGTATTCCTGACCCTTGATCCGGCAGCCAGCGAGTTCTATGTTCCGGAAGAGAATGTGTATCATTTGCACAAATCTACCGGGGACAAACTTACTCCGGCGCAAATGGTTGATTACTGGGCAGCATGGGTAAAGAAATATCCGATGGTGTCTATCGCAGACGGTATGGCAGAAGACGATTGGGATGGATGGTCCTTAATGACAAAAACCCTTGGAGACAAAATTCAGATCGTTGGCGACGACCTGTTTGTTACCAATGTGGATCGTTTGCAAAGAGGCATTGAGAACAATGTGGCCAATTCCATACTGGTTAAGGTAAACCAGATTGGATCCTTAACCGAGACAATCGAGGCTGTAAATCTGGCATATCGTAACAGGTATACTGCCGTAATGAGTCATCGCTCAGGGGAAACAGAGGATACAACCATTGCTGATCTGGCTGTTGCTCTGGGTACCGGCCAGATAAAAACCGGATCTGCCTGCCGTTCCGAGAGAATTGCCAAATACAATCAGTTGCTTCGCATTGAAGAAATGCTGGGCGAAACTGCCAGATATCCCGGGAAAAACTTCCGGTTCATCAGCAAGTAAGTAAAACCCATATATTTGTACAAGGGGGCGACTGCCCCCTTGTATGTTATGTCGCTTTCCTGACCAATGAACACCCTTACCAGAAGTATTGTGGTTTTATTGCTTGCCTTTCTGTCGATTGGCGCCGCAAAAGGCTCAGACACCCTGTCGGTAATGGTGTACAACCTTCTGTATTATGGGGAATATACCTCTTTTTGTACAAGGCAAAACAATCCCATTGACGCCAAAGATCAGCACCTGAGAACCATTGTAAACCATGTGCAACCTGATATTATCGCCGTAAATGAGATGGGCAGGGATCAGCACAATGTTTCAAGGATTCTAAGCAATGTATTGAATTTTGATTCAAATATTCGCTACAGAAGCGCATCTTTTACCAATACGGCAGGAAGTTCTATCGTAAATATGCTGTTTTTCAGGGAAGACCGCCTGGCCCTGAAGTCAGAGGCAGTCATTGCCAATCATATCAGAGACATCAACCTGTATTCCCTCTACCTGCTGACTCCCGAACTCATTCTCGGAGACACCATTTTTATTCATGCCATTGTGGCGCATTTAAAAGCAGGAGGGGCTGTTTCCGACCAGCAGACCAGGTTGGTTGAAGTGCAGGCAGCCATGGGCTATATCGCCCAAAGAAATCTGCATGGGAACCTGCTGTTTATGGGCGACTTTAACATGAACTCATCCTATGAACAGGCCTACGGCCTGCTAACCTATCATCCCAACGAGGCCATTCGCTTTTTTGATCCGATTGACAAACCCGGGGTTTGGTATAACAATCCTGATATGGCTCCCTATCATACCCAAAGCCCCAGAACAGGCAGCCATCCATGTTTTGTAACCGGAGGCCTTGACGACAGGTATGACCAGATACTTGTCTCGCAAAACATCCTTAGTGGTATGGCCGGGTTACAGTATCTGGAGGGCTCTTACCGCGCCATTGGCCAGGATGGAAACCGTTTTAACAGATCCCTTATTGATCCGCCAAATGAAAGCGAACCCCCGGAAGTGATCGATGCATTGTATAATATGTCAGATCATTTACCTGTTATTATGCAGATGGTCAGGCGACCGTTTTCTCTGAACACAGGCATTGCTCCTTGGACTCCCGTCTATGGTTTGCAGGTCCTTGATGCCCGGCAGGGCAATATCCGGTTTTCAGTTGATTTCCCTCCCGGGCAGGCTCAGGTGGTTTTATATGCTTCCAATGCCCGCGAGCTAGTCCGATCCAACATCAACATACATACATCAGGAGAGGTATTCGATCTTCCGACTACCATTCTAAGATCGGGTTTATATGTGTTGCAGGTAAGAGATGGCCGGGGCAACAGAGTCAGTACCAGACTGATAATTCCCTAGACATTATCCGGAGTGATTTTCCGGTATAGTACAAAATCCCGGTGGGCTTTTAGCATGTTTATGGTAAACAGCAAAAGGTTTTTGCTTTCTGCCAGGTGATTGAAGTATAGTATAGAGTTTCGGGTGCCGGCTACTTCAGACTTAATCATGCGAATTTGCTTCTTTTTCATTTTCTGCAGCATATCAAGCATACTGCGCTGTTTGCGTATCAACTGATCCAGCATCCCATAGTTGTCAGACTCCAGCATTTTGATACAGAGAGCGTAAAATGAAGCAAGTTCTGAGGCAAACAACCCAAGGTCTTTTACCTGTTCTGTATTCAGGGGGGGATGGTTGTTGTCTACATGTTCATAAGCCGGATCGCCCAGAAATTTTAAACAATGGGTTATTTCGCGCAGATAATCAAGAATCTGAACATAATAATGCCCGCTTTCCACCGCATCCTCCTCAAGTTTTTTCAGCGTGATATAGGCATCCTGCTTCATCTCCTTTGTTTTCATATTGAGATCCAGGATGGTTCTAAGGGTTTGTCTCAGGCCTTTGCGGTTTTCCTTAATCAGGTCGCTGCATAACAGATCATACAAATTGGCCGATCGACCCAGTACATGAATAATTCCCAGCCTTACTTCGGTCATTACATTTTCGCCGTTTACCAGGGCTGATTCCTGTCGGGGTTTTTCTTTTTTTGCGTGTTTTTTTCTGTGAAGCTTATATGTGCGATACACCATATAGAATGCTGCTATCAGCGCCAGAACGGCAGCACTGACCCCTCCCCAGTGAATAAACAGCGCAATTAGGAAAGATGAAGTAAATGCTGCAAAAGCAGTCAGAAACCACCCGCCTATTACGGTAATCACGCCCGTCACCCTGTAAACTGCACTTTCTCTTCCCCAGGCCCTGTCTGATAATGAAGTACCCATGGCTACCATAAACGTTACATAGGTGGTAGAAAGGGGCAGTTTCAGGGAGGTGGCCAGTGCAATCAGTATGCTGGCCACAAAAAGGTTCACAGATGCCCTTAATTGATCAAAAGACGGGGAGTCCTTTCTTTTCTTTCTTTTCTCTGTTATCCGGTCATCCATGCGCTTCTCAATAAACCTGAACACAGATTCCGGAAGCAGTTTTTGAATTCCCCTGTTCAGATCAAGGCCCATTCTTACAAGATTCCTCGCCAGCAATGAAGAAGAGAATCGCTCATCGCCTTCAGATTGCCTTGCCAGATTCACCTCGGTTTCTGTAACCGACCGGGCCTTCTTGGAAAAAAACAAAGCCAGTACCATGATAACCCCGGCAATCAGCAAGAAGACGGTTGGTGTTTGTACCGGTTGCAAGAGTGATTCCATGGTATAGGTATCCGGATGAAGGCCTGGATCGGCCATCAAATGGCGGTAAGAATCCAGCCCAGCCAGGGGAACCCCGATGAAGTTTACCAGGTCATTGCCTGCAAAGGCCATGGCCAGGGAGAAAGTGCCGATTAAGACGATGATGCGCAGGATATTGGTTTGGAAAACCATAATCAGCAACTGAAACAATATGGCAAATCCGCTAAAGCAATACAGCAAAAGCCTGAATGTATTTGATTCCAGCCAAATCAGGGTTTCCGGACCAAGAAAAGATGCGCCTTTGGCTCCTTTAACAATAAGGAAGTATACCATAGCGGTAACAGAAATGCTGCCCCAGATGGCACCCAGGTATGGGATACGCTTTTCGAACTGGAAAGTAAAGAGCATACGCGTAAAAAACTGAACAAATGCCCCAACGGAAAAAGCAATCACCACCGATAACAAAATCCCTGATATGATGCCGAGTGCCCTT
>CAZFOI010000041.1:0-9369 GCA_964520605.1 uncultured Bacteroidales bacterium | reverse complement strand
AGACATAACCATAGTGTTTGTGATTCCCAGGCCGGCAACCAGTAAGGCAATGGCGCCAATGGCCCCGAGTGCGGCATTCAGGGTCATGAACACCCTTTTGATGTTTTTTAATTGGTCTGAAAGCGAAAATACACCAACGCCAAGACCGTCAAGGGCCTCCCGCACCCCATCCATTTCAGACACATCGGCAACCCTCACATTGATGGATCCATAGGTTTTCTCACGATCTCTGCTGTTGAGCAAATCCCAGACACTGGTAAATCCCAGGCGCGGAATGGCCCGGGCTGTTTCAGGTGCGACAAACAGATTGCCCCTGGCAAAATCCGAGGCAAACTGGCCTTCTGTTTTCAGTATGCCGCAAAGTGTTAGGGTGGTTTTTACCTCTGTAAGGGGCAAGGAAGGGTTTCCTCCCATCATACCAAACATGGCCGCGGGTAAGCCGGCCTGGTCAACCGTCATGGTAACCAGATGAACGTCCATGCCAATAAGGGAATCGGGGTGCATGACAACCACCCCCTTAATAGAGTCAGACCGGGACAATTCAATGTTTTCGGGGTTTTCGGATATCCTGATGCTGAACCTGGAAAGCAGGGCTTCTTCGCGAATCACCGCACAACGGGAGTCATCCGTTTCGAAAAAGGCTCCGGCAAGCAAATCATTATACGGCCGGTAATGCCTGATTGCTGCCGGAACGGCTGTTACGGAAAAACTGGAAGAATCCGTGTGCAAGTGCACCCTGGCCTGGATCTCATAAATGGGATACGCCAGTTCTACCCCGGGAATATCTTTGATTACCAAAAGCAAAGAGTCGGTCAGCGGAACCTCTTCTGTCTGGCTGGCAAGCGCTGCTGCACCCTGGCCGGCAGCCATTGCAGCCGGGTCTATTTTTCTTGAAGTTACCGTGATGCTGGTAAAAAGGTCTCCTGCCATAAAAGCATCCGTAATGTTCTTCTGCATTCCGCTTCCAAAGGAAACCATCGATGTGAGTGCCGCAATCCCGATCACAACACCGGAGAGCGTAAGAAATGTACGCAGACGGGTTCGCCAAAGATTGGAAAGGCCCATAATAATTAAATCAAATGCATTCATGTCTGCCTTTTTTGTCAATTATTTCTTCAATGCGTCCGTCTTTTAGTCTGATGATCCTGTCAGAAACCTCTGATGCCATTTCCTGGTCATGGGTAACCAGAATTACTGACAGCCCATTGTTTCTGTTGAGATCAAGAAGCAGGCCCATAATCCCTTCGGAGGTTTCGCTGTCCAGATTGCCGGTGGGTTCATCGGCAAGCAACAGCATGGGATTATTGGCAAGGGCACGTGCTATAGCCACCCTTTGGCATTCCCCTCCGGATAACTCGGATGGAAGATGGGAAGCCCTTTCGGCCAGTCCAACCATACGAAGCAGGGCGGATGCCCGCTCCCTTCTTTTTCGGCCTGTTACCCCGCCAAAAGCCAGGGCCAGCTCCACGTTCTCCCTGGCTGTCCTTGCCGGAATCAGGTTAAATGACTGAAAAATCATGCCCACCGAAGATCTTCGGTGGTTGGCCATATCGGTTCGGGAAAAGGCTGCAAGGTCCCGGCCATTGAAAAAGATGCGGCCACTGCTGGCTCGATCAAGCGCGCCCAGAAGATTCAACAGGGTAGACTTTCCCGATCCGGAACGGCCTACAATGGCAAGCATTTCACCTTGTTTCATTTCCATTGAAACGTCCTTCAGGGCAGAAACGCTGTGATTTCCTTTTCGGTAAACCCTGCTAAGGCCCTCGGTTTTGATTAGCATGGATGATTAATTTTTCTATTTTTGGGGCAGCGGGTGCCTGCATCAAAGTTCGCAAATATTATTCCATTTCTGTATGCGCATTCTTTTTATACATACCATAGGAAAAACTAAGTTTGGCGGCGGAGAACGCTGGGTTGTGAATGCAGCACAGGGCCTTAGTCAAAGCGGGCATCAGGTTATTGTGGCCGGGCGAAAAGACTCCATGCTGTTGCTTGAAGCGGCTGAAGCAGGCCTTGAAACCGCTGATTTCAACATATACAGCAATATAAGCCTTTACCAGGCAATAAAACTGGCCCTTTTTATACGCAGAAAAAAAATAGATGTTGTCATCAGCAAGGGCAGGGATGTGGGTGTGGCTGGTCTGGGTGCCCTCTGGGGGAGAAGGGCCCTGCTTATCAGACGAAGCGGGTCGCCACCATCGAAACGTTCCCTGAAACATGTGATGCTTACCCGCTGGCTTACCCATGGGGTGATTACCAACACCGAAACCATTCGCGAATTCTACTTAAAAAAAGGCTTCACCGCAAGCGGATTCGTTAAGGTTTTGTACAACGGCCTTGATCTTCAGGACGAAGCAACGCCCCATGATTTCAGCCTTGAGTATCCGGGAAAAACCATTGGACTATGCGTGGGAAGGCTGGTGGCCGCCAAAGGGTATTTTTACCTGATAGAGGCACTTAGCGAAATCCGAAAAACCAACCACAGCATACTTTTTTACGTCCTGGGAGACGGGAAAGACAAGGAGGCCCTGCTTGCACAGGCAAGAACAAAGGGCGTTGAAGACATGATACATTTTGCCGGATACCGGCATCAGGTAGCCCCCTACATGAAAGGATGTGATTTTTTGTTACACCCATCCCTGAAAGAAGGCATGCCCAACGCCGCCATGGAGGCCATGGCCTATGGGAAGCCGGTAATAATGACCAATGTAGACGGCGCCATTGAGTTAAGCCAAAATGGTCAATATGCCTTGCTTGTTCCCCCTGCCGACCCCGCCGCCATTGCCAGAGCCGTGTCAGAACTGCTCCGGAATCCTGAAACATATCGCCAAAAAGCTTACGAGGCCCGCGAGCATGCCAGAAGTCGGTTCAGCATGCAAAACATGACAACCGAACTGGCGGATTATCTGGAGTTACGCCTTAGGGAGCATCGGGAAAACATCAAACAAAAAGCCTGACCATGGTCCTTTCCGGTTTGCTCATAAGCATACCCTACAGAATACTGTGGCGACTGCAAAAACTTACAGGTCTCCTGAAAGACCTGGTGGTGTATGTTGATCATGAGCATGACTACGCCATTATGGAATACATGCTTCGGCATCTTGGCAGACCATACACCCTGGTTGCCAAAAACAGCAAAGTGGCGTCCCGGCTCCGGGCCTCAGGCATTAAGGCCTCAGTCTGGCCTTCTTTCCCCGGGGCGGTTATTATGGCCCGGCATGCGTTCCACCGCTTCCCGGAGCCTGCAATCTGCCGCATCGGCATGCGACATGGTCCCTGGCAATTTAAAGAAATGATCAGGGCTGAAAAATACAACGCCTTTGATTTGTTCCTGTTTGTTTCACAAGAAGAGGCATCCATGGCAAAAGCCAAAGGAATTCATTGTGGGGTTGCAGGAGGGTATCCACGCCTGGATGCGTTTGCCGACCAGGGGATTGTTGAAAAATCTGCCTCTCTCAGACAGCATCCGGATGGCACCATGGACAAACCCACCCTGCTTTTTACCGCTACCTGGGCCGGCTCAGGCCAGAGCGCCATTCACCGATGGGCAGGATACCTTCATCCACTGACCACTTCCTACAATATTCTGGCCAGTGTACACCCTGCCACTCCAGCCAGCCTGATAAAACAAATTGAAGACACCCCGGGGGTGCGAATGCTTGTTTCCGAAGAACTTCCTGCCGGCATGCTGGCAGCAGATTTCCTGATAAGCGACACCAGCTCTGTTATTGCAGAATACTGCGCCCTTGACAAACCCATCATTACCTTTAGGGTGTCCGGAGGGGCACGCCTGTCTGAGGATACGGCAAAAATGATAGCCGGCATCAGCCTGCAAATAGAGACCATTGAAGAACTTGCGGATGCCATTGATAATTACCGTTCGAATCCCCATTTTAAGAAAGCGGAGAGAAAGGTGTGGAATGGCCGCTTCTTTGGCGATGGGCTGTCTGGTCATGGGAAAAAGGCCGCTGATGTGATCAATGCCTTTCTCGACAGACAGATTCCGATACCTTAGCAACCACCCTGTTGAATATGCTGCTTTCTGTTTATATTAGCGGCTCAAACATCACCCAACCCCTAATCCGTTTAATAATGAAAACAACACAACGATTTCCCCTTCTTACAGGGATTTTTCTGGTGCTGTGGCTGGCGGCGCCTTTGTATGCACAGGAAAAAATCAAATTGAGCCTGGAGCACTTTTTGGATATTGAGGCTGTTGCCAATCCGGTAATTTCTCCCGATGGAAAAGAGATTGTATATACCCGAACCTGGACTGACAAGGTAAACGACAGAAGGGTCAATGAGCTCTGGATCATGTATGCGGATGGAAGCCGCAACCGCTTCTTTACGCGGGGAGGCGCCCCGTCCTGGTCTCCTGACGGAACACGGATTGCCTATCTGGCTCCGGGAGAACCACGAGGGTCGCAGTTACACGTGAAGTATCTTGACAAAGAAGGAGTGAGCCAGATCACCAGGGTGGAACGCTCGATTTCCAACATACAGTGGTCTCCCGATGGCACTCAGATTGCCTTTACCATGATGGTGCCCAAAAGAGAGAGCTGGCCCATAAAAATGCCGGCAAGACCTTCGGGTGCGCGCTGGACAGAGGAGCCACGCATCATAACCAGTCTGGTATATCGCAGAGACCGGGTGGGTTTTCTGGAAGAAGGGTCTGTTCATGTTTTTGTAGTGCCCGCTTCGGGCGGAACTCCCCGCCAGCTTACATCGGGAGATTGGGATCACGGAACAAACGGAATCTCATGGACCCCGGATGGCAGCGAAATCCTTTTCAGCAGCCACAGGGTGCCGGATGCTGAATACATATACAGAGAATCAGAAATATATGCAGTAAACACCCTGAATGGCAACGTCCGCCAGTTAACCACCCGCCGGGGCCCCGATGGTGCCCCGGTCGTTTCACCAAACGGACGCCTTGTGGCCTATGTCGGATATGATTATACGGACGATACCTTCATTGAATCCAAATTATATGTAATGGAAATCAGCGGGGCAAATCCCAGAGAAATTGCTGCTGATTTCGACCGCTCGCCATCCCGGCTTATTTGGGCGGAAGACAACAGCGGGGTGTATTTCACGTCTCAGGACCGGGGCACCAGCAACCTGTATTTCGCCCCCCTGCGCGGGAATACCCGTAAGGTCACCGATGGGAATCACATGCTTATGGTATCTGACATCAGCCGGACAGGGATGGCAACCGGAACCGTAACGGATCCGCAAAACCCGGCTGACATCATCACCTTTATGGTTTCCAGGCCGGCAATCCGCCAGCTCACAAACGTCAATGATGATGTGCTCTACAATGTCGCCCTTGGAGAGGTTGAGGAGATATGGTATAAGTCTGTGGATGATTTCGACATCCAGGGCTGGCTGGTGAAGCCCCCGGATTTTGATCCCGGCAAAAAATATCCCATGATACTGGTAATCCACGGCGGACCTCACTCCATGTACAATGTAGGATTCAACTTCACCTGGCAGCATCATGCCGCAGAAGGCTACCTGGTTTTGTATACAAACCCCAGGGGCTCTTCGGGCTATGGCAGTGCTTTTGGGAATGCCATTAAAAATGATTATCCAAACAAGGACTATCATGATCTGATGAATGGGGTAGACGAGGTAATCAGGCGTGGCTATGTTGATGAAAACAATCTGTTTGTTTATGGTGGCAGCGGGGGTGGTGTGCTGACAGCCTGGATTGTTGGACACACCGACCGTTTTGCGGCAGCATCGGTGAACTTTCCTGTTACCAACTGGCTGTCTTTTGTAGGAACCACCGATGGGGTCAGCTGGTACAGAAACTTTGAACACTACCCCTGGGACGACCCTTCAGAGCATTTGAGGCGCTCCCCCCTGATGTATGTTGGCAACGTGAAAACCCCAACCATGCTGATGTGTGGTGTAAACGACCTGAGGACCCCGATTTCTCAAACAGAAGAATATTATCAGGCGCTGAAAGTGCTGCAGGTTCCCACGGCCATGATACGTTTCAACGACGAGTTTCATGGAACCGGAAACAATCCGTCGAATTACCTGAGAACCCAGTTATACCTATACCATTGGTTTAACAAATACCGCAGGGAATAAACAGCTTGCATCCGGCTGCGAATGCTTCATCGCTTCGCAGCCGGACGGGCATTTCTCTTTACGCATTCCAACAAGGCCCCCCTGGTAAATGGTTTAGAAATATAGTCATCGCAACCGGCGGCCATGGCCTTTCCCCTGTCTCCGGACATGGCATAGGCGGTTTGGGCCACTATGGGTGTGGCAATGCCGGCTGAGCGAATGGCCATTGTGGCCGATAGTCCATCCATTTCCGGCATTTTCATGTCCATAAGAATCAGGCAGAATTCTGGATTTGCTTTTGCAAGGGCCACAGCTTCAGTCCCATTGCAGGCGCGGGTTATTGTATACCGGGTGTCTTCAAATATATACTCCAGAAACTCAAAGCTCACGTCATCGTCCTCTGCTACAAGAATACTTCCCGAGCCATCCGCACAAGGCATATGGTTTTTATCAGGCTGTTCAGTCTCTACGGTGGCTTCGTCCAAGATTCGACCTGCCGGCAGATATAGACAGAAAACGCTCCCCTTTCCCGGTTCTGACTCCACTCCGATCCATCCTCCCAAAAGTCCGGCATAGGCATGGGCTATGGACAAACCCAGCCCGGTTCCCTCATAGGGTCGGGTGTCTTCAACATCGGCCTGAATAAACCGTTTAAATATAATGCCCTGTTTGTCTTGTGGAATGCCCCGCCCTGAATCGGAGACACTAAGGCACACCCATCCTTCCTTTTTATAACAGCTAAGCTTCACCCAGCCCTTTGAGGTAAACTTAATGGCATTCCCAACCAATATGTGCAATACGGATTCCGTTTTCGTTTTGTCAAGCAAAAGTGCGGGCATGCCGGGGCAGCTTTCCTGCATCACCAACTCCAGACCCTTATCAAAAGCCTCTTTTTTGTGTGCATCAAAAACTTCCTGAAACACATCATGGATGTCCACCCTGGTCTCTGACAGGCTGATATCTCCGGCATCTATTCTGGATATTTCAACAATGTCATTGATGGTGTTCAGCAATCGCCTGCTGCTCGAATTTATTACTGCAAGATAATGCTCCTGCTGAGACACAGACACATGGGGTTGCTGCAACAATTCCATAAACCCGATTATGCCGTTCATGGGGGTACGGATTTCATGGCTGATGTTGGCCAGAAATGCGGTCTTCAGCCTGCTGCTTTCTTCTGCTTTCTCTTTGGCCAGCCGAAGGTCTTCCTCTGCCTGTTTTCTTTCTGTAATATCGCGGGCAATGCCTTCAATGGCAACCAACTGCCCGCGATCATCAAATACCGGTATGTTGTTTTGCTCCATCCAGATAATCCGGCCGTCCTTACATATCCAGCGCAGGCTCAGGGACCTGGTGTTCTCCCCAATGCCATCAACCATGCCTTTCAGCAGGTGACGATCCTCCGGGTGAACCAGCTTGTTTCCCAAATCCGGATCATTGTAGTGATCCTCGGGGGTGTATCCGGTAATTCTTGTAACGGCAGGACTAACATAGGAAAACCTTATGGCCGGCTGCAATTCAATTCGGTAAATAATGTCCCGTGCATTCTCGGCCAGGCGCCTGAAACGACTTTCGCTTTCTTTCAAAGCCTCCCGCGCCAAAATCTTTTCCTTTTGGTTGTTTTTAAACTCAAGGGCCTGTTTGGCGGCAATGCCAAGGCGTTTGATGTTTTCCTTAAGAACATAGTCAACCGCACCGGCCTTCATGCATCCCACGGCCGTATCTTCATTGATTGATCCGGTGTGTACAATGAACGGTGTATCCGGACTCATTTCCCGGGTAATTTTCAAAGCCTCCATCCCGGTAAATGCAGGCATGTTGTAATCGGAGATAATCAGGTCCGGAGAAAATTCCTTTAATGCCTCTATAAAAGACTCCCGGGTGTCGACACGCAAAAACTTCACGTTCCCAAGAGCAGTCGAAACTTCTCTTTCTGCCAGCATGGCATCAGAAATCAGATCCTCTGCAAGCAATATTTTTATTACCTCCTGACACATGTCATTCAAATTATTTTGGCAATTCATTCACCAGCAACCAGAAAAACCCTGTTTTACTGATGGCGTTAATAAAATCATCAAAATTTACCGGTTTAACCACATAGGAATTGGCGCCAAGCTCATAGGCCTTTTGTATGTCCGGATCTTCTTTGGATGAAGAAACCACTACCACCGGAATTCGCCTGGTATCCGGGCTGCTCTTGATTTCTCGCAACACATCCAATCCGCTGATTTTGGGCAGTTTCAGGTCAAGGAACACCACCCTGGCAGGCAATATGCCCACCCGCTCTTTATATTTTCCCCTTCCAAACAAAAAATCCAGGGCTTCTTCTCCGTCCCTGACCAAAAACACATTGTTGGCCAGATTTTGTTTTTTTAGTGCCCTCATGGTTAGTTCTGCATCATTGGGATTGTCCTCCACTATCAGAACATCAACCGGATTGTACATCATGTTTTCAATCATATCTTCTACAATTACTCAATTAATAATGGCAGGGAAAAGCCAAAAGAAGCTCCCTCTCCTTCCGTGCTTTCAGCAAAAACCCCGCCTCCGTGCCGGTGAACCACTCTTTGAACTATGGCCAGGCCAACTCCCGTTCCGTCGAAATCCTCCATGCGATGAAGACGTTGGAAAACGCCGAAAATTTTATCCACATACTTCATGTCAAAACCAACACCGTTGTCAGAAATCACATAATAATACTTACCTTCTTTGTGTTTTCCACTAATGGTAATTTCCGGTTGTTCCCGGGTGGCAGAAAACTTGATGGCATTGGATATCAGGTTTATCCATACCTGCTTAATCATAAAGGCATCGCCCATGGCCTCCTTTAACGGATGAACCAAAAACCCGATGGATTTCTTTTGGGCTCCGGAAGTCTGTTCATCAAAGGCATCCCGCACCAATTGTTCCATATCAATCCGGTTCTGATTTATTTCGGCCCTTCCCAGACGCGAAAAAGCCAATAGCCCGTCTATGAGTTCACCCATTTTCCGGGCGTTTCCCCTGATTATCTCGGCCACCCTGACACCATCCGGAGGGAGGGCCTGCAGGTGGTCTTCGAACAGTATGCTGACAAAGCCCTCTATGGCCTGCAAAGGCGCACGCAAATCATGGGAAACGGAATAACTGAAGGCCTCCAGTTCTTTGTTTGCTGCCTCCAGTTGCCGGGTGCGTTCCAGCACCCGGTTTTCCAGCTCGCGATTCAGGGTAAGAATTTCCTGCTCAAACTTCTTTCTTTCGTTGATGATCTCTGTATACAATATGATGCCACCGATGCTGCCATCCTGT
>CAZFOI010000040.1:0-9443 GCA_964520605.1 uncultured Bacteroidales bacterium | reverse complement strand
GCCCGTTCTCAAAAAATAGCCTATAAAGAATTGCGCATTCTGAATCCCTGGATTCGCGATTATGAACTGCCCAACAGAACAGGGAAAAAGTACCTGATCAAACTGCCTTTGGCGCCCCTGGACACCTTGCACTAAGCTGGGGAAAACATACTGCACCAAGGCAAACAGCATGTGAAGCCTGTAAGAAACATCGATGTTTCGATGGTTCATTAAAATAAAATCCTTACATTTGCAGCCACATAATTCCGGGGTGTAGCGCAGTCCGGTTAGCGCGCGTCGTTCGGGACGACGAGGCCGGAGGTTCGAATCCTCTCACCCCGACCAAAAAAAACGTACTCAGCCAAATTACAGCCGAGTACGTTTTTAAATTATGAGCCCCTGCCTTTCAGACAGGGGTCTTTTTCTGCTTTAGGATCGTCTTTCCCTGGGCAGTCCTGCCTTAACCAGTTCATAGGAATCCCAGACCCATTGCTGAACAAGTTTTGCAGGTAAGGTTCCATCCAGCACCAAGGTGTTCCAATGCTTCTTGTTCATATGATACCCCGGAATAACAGCAGGATACTGTTCACGCAATTCCAGGGCTTTTTCCGGATCGCATTTTACGTTTATAGAATCAAATGCATCAACATCGGTAAGGCAAAACATTTTTCCGCCAATGTAAAACACCAGGGTAGATTCATCGAATGGGAACTTTTCCTCCACATCACCAAGGGATAGACAATACTCACGAAATGACTCAATGTTCATCAAAAAAATATCTGAAATTCGATTTGGATTCAGGTCGAGGTGGTTTTGTCAAGTGACTGAAATGCAGAATTTTCACTCAGAAATTCCGGAACAATTTCTTTCATCTTGGCTACCAGTTTGTAATCATCGCCCAGGGGAATCAGCAATGCCAGTTCGTCAAGAAGCGTCACCATGGTTTGGTGATTTCGCGGACTTACGCGTGCATGCAAAATTTTTGGATGATAGGTAGGCAGGGTGTTTTCCTCTTGGTTTAATACTTCTTCATATAGTTTTTCTCCCGGTCTAAGCCCAACCTCCTGAATCATGATGTCCTTGCCGGGCTCATAACCAGACAGGCGAATCATTTTGGCCGCCAGGTCCATGATCCGGACAGGGCGTCCCATGTCGAATACAAAGATCTCCCCTCCCCTGCCCATGGCACCGGCTTCGAGCACCAGGTTGCAGGCTTCAGAGATCATCATAAAGAAGCGGGTAATTTCTTTGTGGGTTACCGTAAGCGGGCCACCCATTTCAATTTGCTTTCGAAACAGGGGAATTACCGAACCACTGGAATCCAGCACATTTCCAAAGCGGGTGGTAATAAACTGGGTGGTTTCATTGCCGATGCTCTGGGTGTACATTTCGGCAATGCGCTTGGATGCACCCATGACGTTGGTGGGATTCACCGCTTTATCGGTAGAAACCATGACAAACTTCTTCACCCCATACTTAACAGCCAGATCAGCAATAATGCGTGTGCCGAACACATTTACCAGCAAGGCCTCGTATGGGAATGACTCCATCAGAGGTACGTGCTTATACGCTGCCGCGTGATACACCATATCCGGACGGTAGCGCTCAAACAACTGCTGCATCCGGCATAAATCCTTAACATTGCCCACTATATAATCCGCCAGATGGCAATGTGTTTTTAAGGCAGGCTTATTGGCTATCTCGAACTGAAGATCGAACAAACCTGACTCGGCCTGGTCAATCAATACTAGCTTACGGGGGTTAAATGCCAGTACCTGCCTGGCAATCTCGGAGCCAATTGATCCGGCAGCTCCTGTTACAAATACCACCTTGTCCATAATGTCTGCTTCCACATGGGCACTATCCAAAACGATGCGCTCCCTTTCCATAAGCTCTTCAATGCTTACTTTTCGAAGCTGGGTGGTAGACAACTGACCGTGTATCCATTGCTCCAGCGGCGGAACCACCTTTACCTCCATTCCCAACTCAAGGGCCTGTTCGATGATCTCGTTCCTGCGCCTGATGGTAAGGTTCTGGATGGAGATGACCACCAGGCCCGCACCGCTTTTTAAAACGAACTGTGGATTCATTACCTGTGAAGGCAATGCCACAGGAACACCCTCAAGCATTTTGTTTGCTTTATTGGGATTGTCGTCGGCAAAGGCAACGATATCATAATCTACCGCCGGGTCGTTAACCAGGGCATTTCGGGTAATCAGGCCCGAAGATCCGGCACCAAAGATGATAACCCTGTGGCCTGACTTGCGTCTGGCACGCATGATATTGGAAAACACCGTTTTAACCACTATTCTGGCCCCCATCAGAATAAAATAGGAGAGAAGGAAGTGGATCAGCAATACGGCAAAGGAAGTGGTCCATGGAACATGGATATCGAAAATCCTTACCACGACTCCAAAAAGGATAAGAAACACAAAAGCGGCAGCGGTAGCCTGAAACACCCTGAAGGCATCATTCAGACCGGTATGTCTGATAATGCCTGAATACGATCGAAAGCCCAGAAATGACAGGGCATAGACAAGGGTTACGAAAAAAGCCTGAGGGGTTTCTCTTGCCGGATAAAAGTCAATCAATTCAAAATTCAGCCTTACTGCAAAAGAAACATAGAATGTAAAAAAGATTACCAGCAGATCGAATACAAGGATGGCCCATCTGGGAACGAAGCGATTGGCATAGCGATCGTACATTGCCTTTAGCAGACCAAATAATGAAACCCTGTTTGTATTCATTCGACTCTAAATAAATACCGCTGCCCGAAAGGCTGCTTCGCCCGCATAAACACCGGGTGAACGCAGGTAAAGTTACAAAATGTTTTATCTTTACGCTGGATTTTTGTATTCGTCGGCCCCGTGGGCCGTTTTGTCTCTTTAAAGCATTTGGCGTAAAGATTTATATTATGAACGCAAAGCACACCCCGGCAAAAAACATTCCATCAAACAAAGCATCAGGCAGTTCTGCCCGAAATAGCGATAAAAAGAAAGCCAGGTCTTCAGGAAAACCCCTTAACCTTTTCCTGGGATTCTTCATCCTGGTTTATGTTCTGGGAGTCACCTTTACTCCAAACATGCTGGCGCTGGATACCAACGCAACAAAATTCCTTGCCCTTTCCCTTATCAACATCCTGGCATTTATTGCCTTGAGCAGCAGCAAACAGTTCAGAAGCAGACCGGGACTTTTCGGAGTTTTTCTCAGTTCCAAAGCTGGATTGCTTTTTGGTGGTTTCCTGCTTGCAAATCTTCTATCATTTGTCAATGCCATTGAGGTCCTGGAGTCAGTGATCCAATTCGCCAAGGTGTCAACGATTTTTTCTGCCGCACTGATATTCACAGCCATCCTCACTTCCGATATGCGCTTCGTGCGGTTTGTAATACTTGTAGGTTTTGGAATGCTCATTTTTGACTCCTTAACCGTATTCTACTTTATTGGCAAATTCATTGCAGGGGAGATTGATTCAATTTTTGAAATCAAATCAGTCTATTCAAACAAAAACATACTGGCCTCTGCCGTTTTCGTCAAAATTCCTTTTGCCCTTTGGTTGCTGGTGTTTGAAAAAGGCTGGATTAAAAAACTGGCAGTGTTTGCACTGCTAATATCCTTTATGGCCACCTTCTTTCTGGTTACCAGGGGGTTTTACATAGGTCTTATTGCCATAAGCATCGCCTTTATTGTATACAGTGTGGTTCAGTTTAACAGGGAAAAAAACATTTCAAGAATAAAAACCCTGGCCGCTTATATTGGAGCCCTTGTCATAGCTGTGGCAGCATTTACATTTACCCAACGCAACCTGTATTCGGTTCGCGAAGGCCGCGATGCGCAAGGTGTGGTTGAGCAGATAGCCAGTATCAGGGGTGATGCATCAACCAGTACGCGTGTGGATGCCTGGACATGGTCATTTAAGATACTGAAGGATAATCCGATATTGGGAACCGGGGCCGGAAACTGGAAAATAGCCATTCTGGAGCATGAGAATCAGGTTAAAAACGGCTATATCTATTTGTATAAAGCCCACAACGACTTCATTGAGATAGCAGCCGAAACCGGTATACTCGGCGGTCTAATGTATATTGGAATGTATTTGCTTGTATTCTGGTGGTTTTTCAGATTGTTCCTGAGGCGAGACGGACAGAATCACCCCCATTATCCGCTGTTTTTCCTTGCGGCATTCGGTCTGTTTTTCTACAGCTTCGATGCCATGTTCAACTTCCCGGCAGACCGCCCGGAGATATTCCTTATGTTCGCCATATTTCTGGCAATTGGTATCGCTGCATCGGTTCACGGCAAATTATATTCCGTGGGGGAGGCTCAGACGCCAATACGGTCGTTTACCGACAAGCCCCTCTATCGCGTATTGTTTCAGGGAGTCATGATCTTATTGATGGCATTTGGCAGCTATGCCCTGCACCAAAACCTTAAATCCATACAATTGCAAAGACTGGTCTTCACCGATATCGCCAGTGGGTCGCTGAGCCACACTTCTGATACTTTTATCGGGAAATTCCCGGGAATGCCACGTATCAGCATTTGGGGAGAATCCATTGCCTCATTAAAGGCCAGGTATTTGATTAACGAAAAGAAATTTCAGGAAGCAGTGGATATTCTCCGGAATGACCACAGTAACCCCTTCGATGGCAGACGGGAATACTTCATGGCCATGGCTTTCTTTAACATGGAAATGCCCGACAGTGCCCTGTATTATTCTAAACAGGTATACCAGGTGAAGCCCTATTATTTTCAGAACCTGAGTATGATGCTGGTTTTGCTGGAAAGACTGGAGCAGGACGTACCCATCATCCCTTATCTTGAACGCTTCCTTGCCACAGAAACCGAAAATCCACAGGCGTGGTTGTTCGCGGCAAGTTATTTTGAAAAAGAGAATAAACTTGAACGTGCTTTTGAAATTATCAAAGAGGCCAAATTGCACCTGCCTGAGGACAGTCTGATTGTTCGCCAGCACGGCTATCTGGATTACAGGATCAACATTGAACCCCATATTGAAATTTACAATATGGCCATCATGCATTACCAGAACTCCAATCACAGGGAAGCCATTCGATACTTCACCCAATATATGGAGCTGACACCCGAAAACCCGGACGTTTACAGAATGAGGGCATTCTCATATTACTTTACGAATGCCTATGAAGCGGCCATTTCAGATATCAACAGATACCTGCAATTCGTGCCTGCGAATTATTCGCTGATAAACTTAAGGGGGGTGTGCAATCAATCGCTCGGCAACCTGGAAGCAGCCTGCGTTGATTTTGAATTGGCCATGAGAAACGGCAATGACAGTGGAAAGACCAATTTTGAAAGGTTTTGCCAGGGGATTAATGAGCCCTGACACAAGGACTGAGTTGAGTTAGACAGGCATCAACCCATCAAGAACCCCTGCGATTCTTTCCCTGTCCTCATTTGTGAGGGATGAGCCACTGGGAAGGCAAAGTCCGTTGGCAAACAATCTTTCCGAAACCCCATTCCCAAACCAGGGAAAGCCCTGGTATACCGGTTGTAAATGCATGGGCTTCCATAAGGGCCGGGACTCAATGTTGTCTTGCTCCAGGCCCAGTCTGATGCTTTCCCGGCTTAAACCACCGGTTTCTGCCGGGTCAACCAGAATGGTTGTAAGCCATCTGTTGGAAAAATACCCATGAGGCTCCTCAGAGAAAGAAATCCCAGGCTTTCCGGCAAGCAAGCCTGAATAAAAAGAATAATTGGCCCTTCTCCGGGCTATCCTTTCCGGAAGCACCTGCATTTGTCCGCAACCAATGCCGGCAAGCACATTGCTCATGCGGTAATTATAGCCTATCTCAGTGTGCTCATAATGCGGGGCTTTGTCCCGGGCCTGAGAGGCAAGAAAGTGTGCCTTATCAATGAACACCGGGTTATCTGAGAGCAGTGCTCCGCCTCCCGAAGTGGTGATGATTTTATTGCCATTAAAAGACAATATGCCCATGGTACCAAATGATCCGCATTTTTTCCCGTTTATTTCTGAGCCAAGTGCTTCGGCGGCATCCTCAATAACCGGAATACCATACCTGCCTGCAATGCTCATTATCCTGCCCATATCCGATGGCATCCCATACAGGTGAACCGGGATTATGGCTTTGGGAATTGCCGGTTTCCAATGCTCCCCCTTATCCGGATTTCTTCCGGGCAAATCACCCCTGCTGCACGCAAGGATGGCCTCTTCAAGCAGGTCAGGGCACATATTCCATGTTTGCGGCTCAGAATCAACAAACACAGGGATTGCCCCAAGGTATCGTATTGGGTTGGCTGATGCGGCAAAGGTCATGCTCTGACATATCACATAATCTCCGGGCTTAACGTCAAGCATGAGCAGGGCAAGATGGATGGCTGCGGTTCCTGAACCAAGAGCCGCAGCGTGCCCCACTCCATGGTAGGAGGCCAGCAGATTTTCAAATCGGTTAACCAGTGGGCCCAAAGGAGCAACCCAATTGGTCTCAAATGCCTCATGCACCAGGGCTTCTTCACCTCCTCCCATATGAGGAGGCGAGAGGAATATTCTTTTATTCATTTATTGTAATCGAAAAATCTTTATAATGCCAAACTTACAAGTAAAACAATGGGTTAAGCCTGATGCCCTATACGAATTACACGGCCCGGGTTGCCTACTACAACAGCAAAATCAGGTACATTCCGGATTATGACGGCGCCCGCTCCGATTACGGTCCATTTGCCAATACGGACATTCGGGATAATGGTTGCTCCCGAACCTATATGGGCTCCCTCCCCAACGCTTACATTCCCGG
Source organism: uncultured Bacteroidales bacterium (assembly GCA_964520605.1). Taxonomy (GTDB): domain Bacteria; phylum Bacteroidota; class Bacteroidia; order Bacteroidales; family UBA7960; genus CAZFOI01. The sequence continues at coordinate 2,676 of CAZFOI010000040.1, read as the reverse complement.
AGAGGGTTGCATTGGGAGAGACATGCACAAAATCCTCAAGTATGCAATCATGGTCAATGGAAGCCGAAGTATTGACAATTACATGTTTGCCAATTTTTGTATCGGCATTTATTATGGTATTTCCCATAACCACACTACCTGGTCCAATTACCGCCCTGGCAGCAATGGTGGCGTTAGGATGAATGGCCGTTGAATAATCTGCCTGCAACCTGTCAGCCAGGGCCTTTCGGATGTGGTTGTCTCCCACACTGATAATAACCGTATTGCCTTTAAGGTGATCTGGAGCCTTGCTAACCGCATACCCCAATAGTTCCGCTTGTCCGGGTTTGTCATCAAATACACCTTCAATTTTTTCTCCGCATGCCTCCAGTATTTCAATGATGACCTTTGCATGACCTCCTGCTCCGAATAAATACATGTTCTGATGTTTAATTATCCTTGTGAGGTTTTATTTGTTTGTACATTTCCGGTGAATTTCTCTGCTGTTGCCTGTCCCTGCTGATTAACTCCCTTGCCTTCAAACACTTTTTTGATGGTAAGCAGGACAATTCTGAGATCAAGACCGAAACTCAGCCTGTCTACATAATACACATCAAAAGTAAACTTTTCTTCCCATGATATGGCATTCCGGCCGTTAACCTGAGCCCATCCGGTTATACCCGGCAATACCTCATGCCTGCGGAATTGCTCATCCGAATAAAGGGGCAGGTATTCAATGAGCAGCGGGCGCGGCCCGATCAGACTCATTTGCCCTCTGATAACATTAAGCAATTGGGGCAATTCATCAAGGGATGTTTTGCGCACCAAAGCGCCTGTCTTTGTAAGGCGCATATGATCGGGCAGGAGTTCCCCGGTTTTGTCCCGCCTGTTGTTCATGGTTCGGAATTTTATCAGATGAAAGATCTTTCCGCCTTTACCCGGGCGGGCCTGCACGAAGAAAGGGTTTCCCCGGTGAGACACCCCCAACAGAATTGCCACAATGGCAATTACAGGCGATAAGACCACCAACAACAACAGTGCAATGCTAAGATCCAAAAATCTTTTTAGGCATTTCCTATACATGGGTTTTACTCTCTTTTAAACAGTCCTCATAATAGGATTTAATGGCATTCCAAACATAATCCCTGCCAAATTTCTCTGCAACCACCTCCCTGGAACGGTTGCCAAATTTCGTTCGCATATGCTTATCGCAAACCATTTGTTCCATGGCCTCATAAAGCGGATCTGAAGTGCCGGCAGGCACTACAAGGCCATTGACATTGGGAACAACTATTTCATTGGAGCCGTTTATATCGGTTACAATGCAAGGCAGGTCCATGGAGCATGCTTCCAGAACAACATTCGGGAACCCTTCTCTGTAACTGGGCAAAACAAAAATATCAGCGGCCATATAATACGGTCTTACATCGTCCTGATGGCCTACAATCACTATGGCCTTGTGCGACATTAAGGTATCAGTAATATGATCAGGTAATGGATCTATATGTGGCTCGAAAGGGCCAACCAGCATCAGTTTTGCTTCCGGATGCTTTGCATGAAGGCGGGCAAAAGCATTTACAAGCTCTACCAGGCCTTTGTCTTTTACCAGCCTGCCTACATACAATATTACAACATCAGAGGCATTATACTTTAATTTCTCCCGAATATCCGGCATGCCCACCTTTAGAGCATTATTCCTGGCATAATGCATTGTATCAAGCCCTACAGCGCTGCCATAACCCAATACATCCAATGGCTTGCGGGTTATGCCAACCTTCTGGAGATCCTTTTTCACCCCTTCCCCTTCGGGTATCAGGTGGGTTGCAAACAGGCAAATCAGGCGGTCAGTGAATATCAATAACCGGCGCATCATGCCTTTGCGAGACGGGAACACCAGGCCGGAAAACGTATGTATCCGGCAGGGAACACCGGCAAAAAATCCGGCAATCATGGAAACCAACCCTGCCTTGGGTGTCATGGAGTGGATGATGTCAGGCTTGAGTTTTCTCAAGAGCCAATACATTTTCCATACAGAAACCAGGTCTTTCAATGGGGCAATCCTTCTTTCCATTGGCACACTGTGCGTAGCAATTCCCGTTTCCTTATGCAATCTGTCAAGTTCAGCTCCGGGAGAAGAAATCACCCCCAGATCGAAATACCCCGACAAGAAACTCAATTGCTGCCTTAACAGCACATACAGCGTGAGCGGGACGGTGGCAATTCTGATAAGTTTGTAAGGTTTGTTCATCTTTTGCTTCGCCTCCACTTCATAATCAGATTCAGCAATTTGCGTGGCATTATCAGGGCTGGCAGCATAAGAAACACACGAATGTTTTTATTGGCGACATACAGCTTGATGATTTTTCTGGCCGATCCACGATCTCCGGCCAGACACAAGCCGTAGCATGTTACCAGAGCATTTCCATGAACAAAACTTTTAACCGATTCTCCAAGCCGATGGCTGCTTATCCTTGTGTAAGCGGAGAAATACCACTCAAACTGAAATGGCAGCGTGCTCTTGCGCTTAACTGACCGATTGGATGCATCCAGTCTGATTCTTGCCAATGGTTTGGAAGAAAAAGCCATGGGTCCCATCATACCCAATTCAAGCGAGCTAACCAGGTCTTCGCCCCGGTGCGCATTCAGGGGCAATTGCATGCCGTTCGAAAAAATGCTTTTTCTTATGCGTACACTCGA
>CAZFOI010000039.1:0-9505 GCA_964520605.1 uncultured Bacteroidales bacterium | reverse complement strand
CAGTTTCTTTTTCCCTGAACAAAATGTCCTGTCTGGGGAACACCGTAGCTATGTGAATAATCAAAGTAGGGATAAAGGCTTGCGCTCTGCTCCATGGCCCTGAACACGTCCATATTGGTCCATGAAGGGTTTATCTGCCACACACAGGCAGCAAATCCGGCAACCAGTGGACTGGCAAAAGAAGTACCCTGGGTTTTTCCCAATCCCCGACGGGTTGCAGCCAGCACATTGCCCATGGCCGTAAGATTGGGTTTCATTCTGAGATCTGCCGTGGGGCCTACTGATGAGTAGGGTGTTCGCAATAGGTCAGGGTAAGTAATGGCACCAACCGTAAGCACACTATCAGCATCAGCCGGAGTAATAATGATCCGCCAATTGCGTCTCATGCCCTCATTGCCGGCAGCGTTTACCACCAGGATTCCCCTGCGGGCCGCCATTGAGGCTGCCTGTGCTACCAGGGAGGTTCTCCCATCCATATCTTCACGAAAATACCTGTGATGAAAATACCCGAGTGAAGAATTGATAATATGTGCTCCCATCCTGTCGGCCCATTCAACTGCGGCAAGCCAGTATTTCTCCTCGGCCAGGGGTTCCCGCCGGATTTCGGTTCGGGCCAGCAGAAACTCCGAAGCGGTGGCCAAACCCATCGGAACATCCCCGATTTTGCCGCCAATGAGCGACAGCACCGTAGTGCCATGTGCATTATATCCGTATACATCCTCACGATTCCTGTGAAAATCCCAGGTAGCGATTATTCGATTCTCCCTGCGCAAGTGCTCAAACGCCGGATGTGTATCCACGCCGGGAAACCCGGCATCAAATACCGCAATCCGGATTCCTCGACCATTAATGCCCTGATCAATAAAGTACTGCCCCTGCATATGAGACAATTGCACAGACAATGTCTCTATCTGTGCCTGGGTTAGTGTTAAACCCGAATGGGTAAGCACATCCGCCAATTCAGACTCCATGGTATCATCCAGTCCGGCAGTCAGGCTATAGGAAGTGTGTTCTCTTATTTCCTTAACAAACGGGAGCCGGTTCAGCTCATTCAGCATACCCTCCGTGGCACCTACACAAACCGCATTCATCCACCTGGAAACAACTTCAACAGGCCCGCAGATAGCTTCAATTGCCAATACATAGGAGGCGCATACCGGATAGTCAAGGGAATCGAACAAAGGAAAACCCATAGACAATCTGCGTTCTATCGCAGCAGATGAGAGGTAGGCATAGGGGTCAAAACCAGCTTCGGGTTTGTCAGTGAAAAAAACCCAGACTTCCTTTCGATCATTTGAAGCAATGCCTGAAGGGTAGTCATGCGCAAACCCGGCCGGCATATAATGCAGGTATCCCAATAGAAGGAATGTCAGCACCCAATTGTTCATCTGATACAAAGATAATGGATTCCCCAATTACAGGGTTTCCGGAAGGCTTCCTGATTTGCGGAAAAGATCGGAAATGCTTGCAGCCACCGTGAAGTGATTGGGTGCACCCGCCAAATGATGATTCGCTCTTCCATAGCCCAGCTGAAAACCCGCAACCCTCAGGCCGACACCCCAGGAAAAACCAACTGTGGAAAGTCTTGAGTCTACCTTCATCTCCTGCCTGCGCCTGTAATTATAACCCATGCGGGCACTAAATACATCATTTGGTATGAATTCCAATCCCAAAACAATATGACGCATCAATTTATCGGGTATATCGCGGTGCCAGGGACCGGATGAGTTTTCCTCCGCCTGAAGGCTCCCCACGAAGCTGCGCTGGGGATAGGTAAGGTCAAAGCGGTGCAGGTTATGATAAACCGCCGATAAACGTATGGGGGCATTTTCAAGTTTCTTAGACATGGCCAATTGCAGATCGAAAGGGAGGGGTTCGGCGGGTCCTTCTCTGTATCGGGTAATCTGAACGCCCATATGACGTGCTGCCAATCCAAAGGCAAGCTGCCTGTCTTTATCAAGATAAACAAGGGACACATCCGCGGCCAGACCCCATGAACGGTAGTCACTCAAATAAGAATGTATACTGCTTAGGTTGCTTCCAAGGAAAAGTTTATCGGCCAATTGCCTGCCCCAGCCCAATCTCAGGCCATACTCTCCTGCGGTAAATTCTCCGAGTATCTGCCCAAGATCATCGGTTTCAATAAAGCGTCCATAGCGGATGTACTGAACCGATGCAGAAAAGCTGCCCCATCTCTCTACTGACCAGGCATAAGCCATGGTTCCATAGTGAATGTCGTCGAAATAATCGGCCACATTCATGTGCAATTGTCCGCCAGTGCCTGAATTAAGCAAAGCCGGGAATGTCTGGGCCATCCCCAGGTCGTTGCTCAGATCAGGAAAGGCGTAACCACCCAGGGCCGTAATCCTGGCCGTAGCCGGCAGTCCCAGGAATTCGTATACCCTGCCTGAAGCAGACTGTGCAACAGCCATAGCCAGAGAAATCCGGCCAAGCACAATCACAATCAACCATACTCTTATACGGCTACCCAAAAGCATTCTTCTAAGCATATTAAGGAAAAAACGAAAAACAAGACATTATATTTCAGCACGTAAGCTGGCATCAATTTTTATAACCTGCGGCAAGACGGCAGCAAGACCATCATTCTGTACTACAAAGTGGGCCATGTCCATCAATTGATGTTCCGGAGTCTGATGCTTAATTCGCGACATAACCTTTTGCCTGCCAGTCCCATCTCGTTTCATAACCCTGTCAATTCGAAGCCATTCGGGTGCAGATACAAGTATTATCCGGTCAAAGTGTTTTGCCAGGCCTGATTCGAAAAGAATGGCTGCTTCCATAATGGTGTAGGGTGTACCCTGAGACAAATGCCATGTATCATAATCAGCCCAAACCAGGGGATGAATCAGTTCATTAAGCATTGTAAGCTTACCGGAATCAGAAAATACAAGCTGAGCCAGGCTGCCACGATCAATACCGCCTTTTTCATCAAGTACCCTGGTCCCAAACAGAGCCACAATTTTATCTATGACTTCCCTTATGGATAGCATCTTTCGGGCCTCAATGTCTGCATTGTAAACGGGAATGCCCAATTCAGCAAAAATGGCAGAAACAGTGGTTTTTCCACTGCCTATATTTCCTGTAAGGCCAACTTTCATACTCATTCGATTATCAAATAATCAACAGCCATCGGGCGGATCCTGTCTACCACGACCAAAGGCGGGACTTCCAATAGTTTCACCGCAAGTTGGTTTTCTCGCCCGTAAACCCTGGGATACCATACAATGGCGCGAAAACCTGAAGCATCAACCTCAGCGTAATCTCTCAGGGCTACCCTATACGCAATCTGAACCCTGGGCGGGAAGAGGCGAATGTTCCTTTGTTTGTTTTCGGCAAGGCTGTCTGGCAAAACAACCTCAAGAGGTACTTCAAGCATACCTTCGGTAAATTCCTCAACCGGTATGCCAACCAAAACTTTGCTTGGGGAAACCCGGATGGAAGAATGCACCAATGGCACAGACACTTCCAATTCAACATCCAATGCAGCGCTTAGATCTTTCGCAACCAATTTCTTTGTATATAGATTGCCCAGGCTGTCTATAAGATGCGCAGGTCCTGAAATATCAATACTATCAGAGCTTATGAATATACCCCCGTATAATCCGAATCTGGGAGAAAAAGTGAGATCGGCATCAAGCAGCAAAGGAAGCTTTCTGGAAACCGAAGGATACAGTTGAAAGAAAAGCGTATCAGGCCAAATCTCCAGCATGGTTTGCCCGGTTTCAGACCTCATCGCTATGAGGCTTCTGGCCTGGGAAGATGTAAGATAATGAAATGATGCACCATCCCTTTGGATCATTGGCAGAGAACCAACGAAAACCGACAGAGAATCTCTTCTTGAAAACAAACCGCTTAGAAGCCTGGCTCCGGTAGACTGCACATTGACCCTGATTACGGGTTCACTTTGGTGGTATAAAACCTGGCCTGTGGAAATTCCCACAGGCTTAACGGGTATATCCACTATTGCCTGGCTCTGACCAGAGAGCTGAATAAATATCCAAAAAACAATGCTGCAAGCAAGACAGATCAGGAAAACATAGATCTTTCGCTTCCTTGCGGGTTCCCGGAGAAACAGCAATGACTTTCTCAGCCGGAAAGCGACCATGTTTTATCTTTTGTCGCCAATAGGCTCAGAAACGCCTTCCATGGCAACGGCAGATTTCTCAATCTTAAGCCGCATCTGGCCTTCCACTTCAATGGTAAAGGTACGTTCCTGCTCTTCTACAATCTTACCATGGATTCCTCCAATGGTAACAATGCGGTCGCCTTTCTTAAGGGCTTCTCTGTATTTCTTCAGGTCTTTTTGTTTTTTCATCTGCGGACGGATGAAAAACAGGTAAAACACCAGAACAATCAGAATGAGTGGAAGAAATGAGGCAAATCCGCCACCACCTTGACCCTCGGGAGGCATCATCAAAAATACGTGTAACAAATTCATCGGTAAAATAATTACAGTTTATAAAAATCAGGGTTTAAGAATCTTCTTCTCCTGTATGAATTCTTCGACCAGCTTGTCGAGCACCCCGTTTACAAAAACCTTGCTTTTGGGTGTACTGTACATCTTCGAAAGCTCTATGTATTCATTCAGGCTAACTTTTACAGGAATCATGGGAAATTTGAGAATCTCTGTAATGGCCATTTTCATGATGATGGTATCCATCAGGGCGATGCGTTCAATATCCCAGTTTTCCGTTCTGGCAGCAATCATGGCATCCATTTCTTTCTGATTGAGTATTGTCAGAGAAAAGAGACTGATGGCAAACTCCCTGTCTTCATCTTCATTGAACAATTCAGGCAATACCAGATCCGAGGCTTCTTCTTCAAGGTGCATGAGCATCTTGATCAGCATTTTGTTTACCAGCTCCCAGTCATCCAGCCAGTATATGCTTTTCTCCTCATAAAAATGATGCAGCAGTTCGAAATGCATGAGGTCTTTTTTAATCATTTTAATGACAAAAGCCACCCCATCCTGAAAATCTCCGGCAGAGGTTTCCAGATAATCATGATAATACTTCTGCTGTTGAATATTTGCCAGCAACTTGCGTACAAGATCCTGGTCATTCGCCCAGATAACGCTATGGTCTTTGCACTTTTTCCGAAGGGAAGCAGAACCGGCTATGCGCACAAGACAGGCATTGTCAATAAAGCGGGTGTTGGGATGCAAATCCTCTTCGGTTGGAAGTTTCTTGCTTCTGTTGTCCTCGGCCTGTCTTATGGCCTGGAAATGAAGTTCGCCAATGAGTTGAAGCTGATAAAGAAACAGCTCATAAATTTGCCCGATGCCATGCATCAGTTCGTTTTGGCCTGAAACCAGGTCATTATTTCCGGATTGCAAATACGCATAGAGGCTTTGCAATACTTTGACCCTTAGATGCCTTCTGTTTAACATGTAAAAAGTACGTAAAGTTGCCAGTCATGCAAAAGTAATTGATTTTATGCATTTTTTTGTTGCTTCTTTAGCAAGGATTCAGCAATTTTGTTTTGTATAACCAAATCAGAAGGCATAATGGAGGGATTTGATGAAAGAGATCAGAGGGAAGATGTGTATTCCAATGCAGTGAGAGCCGGAAAAAGAACCTACTTTTTTGATGTAAAGGCTACACGGTCAGAAGAACTTTACCTTACCATTACAGAAAGTAAAAAGCGGTTCGATCAGCAAACAGGAAAATTTGTCTTCGACAAACACAAACTGTTCCTGTACAGGGAAGATTTTGAGAAATTTATGGAAGCCCTGCAGGAATCATTCGAAACCATACGCAAGATTCAGGGAGATCCCATCCCCAGAAGTTCATCTGCAGAAGAGACCGATTAGTGCCTGGGACCGGCTGTTGCCTGAAAGTCAGGGTCAGGAATCTGCGTCTTTTTTCCTTCAGAAACCAAAAGCCAAAGCAGGGCTGAAATGGTCAGGCTGATGCCGCTGATCAGAAACACACTCCTTTCACCGGTGGCATGAATGATGAAGCCGATTAGAAAACTGGCCACCAATTGAGGCAAGACCACGCTCAGGTTAATAATCCCCATAAAAAAGCCCATTCTGGCCCTGTTTACTTTCTCAGACATAATGGCAAACGGCAGGGATACCACAGCAGCCCAGCCAAAACTTAATACGGCCATCAGCAAATACAATGTGATGGCGTTACGGGCAAACAGGGTAATGGCAAAGTAACCCAGGGCCATTACCGAAACTGCCAGAAAATGTGTTTTAACCCGGCCGATTTTTCTTGCCATGGGTTCAAGAACGAATATTGGCCAAATGGCACCAACGGCATTAAGCAGGAAAAAGGACCACCCGATCATCTGTCCGGTGAGCAGATCGGCAGCGGCCCTGTCCGTAACCGAACCAGAGAGATTGATTTTTTGCTCAATAAAAACTATGGCGTAAATAAACATGGTCTGAATTCCCAGCCATGAGAATGAATGGGCAAAGTAAATTTTCCATAGTTCAGCCCACTGGGTAGGTGTTTCCCTGACTGTTTCCCCCGAATCATCATCTGAGGTATCCAGCCGCCTGGGTTCGGTAATAAAAAACAGTGGCACAATGGAAAACAGAAAAATCAGTGCAACACCCACATAAATCAATACAAAATTGCCAAACAGCGCCCCTGTAAGATAGGCCAGACTACCAAAAAGATTGGATATGGATTGCATCCAGGTGTATCCCTTGGTCCGGGGAGCCCCATCGGGTGTGACATCCGCAATGACAGATCGCGTCGGGTTGAAACTGATGTTGATCGCCAGATCAAGTGTAAGGGCAATGGTGATGGCAACAGCAATGATGCTTCCCACTCCCAGCGCTTCATTGATTACTCCGATATAGGGAAGGGCAAATATGGATATTGCGGCGAGAATCCCTCCAATCAAAATAAAAGGCCTGCGGCGCCCGCCCCAAAACCAGATTTTATCTGAAATCATGCCCACTATAGGCTGGCCGATGATACCCGCAATGGGACCCGCTGCCCATACAATGCCAATTTCATATATCTCCAGATTGTATTGGGTCCTGAGTATCCAGCTAAGTGCTGCAATCTGTACCGACAATCCAAATCCCATGGCCGTAGCCGGTAGGCTCAATACGGCATAGAACAAATTCGATAATTTCTTTTGATAAGCCAACATAGCGGTTCTTTTTTGTATTATATACTTTGCTTTCCGGATCGTCTGCCCCTGTTGCCATCCCTTTTCCTGTTATCCGGTCGGGAACCACCCCGTTTTTTTCCTTGTCCGGCATTCCCGAATCTGTGATTTCGCCCCTCTGAAGGAATGCGTTTCATGGGATCGTACTTTGGGGACTCCCCGATATGTATCGGCAAGGCCAGTTTCTCAATTTCTTTCTCAAGAAGTTTTTCAATCTGGGAAAACTTTCTGTGTTCTTTATCCCCAATCAGCGTAAATGCCTGTCCGTCTGACTCTGCCCTGGCTGTACGCCCGATACGGTGAACATAATCCTCCGCATCATGGGGAACGTCAAAATTAATGATCATGTCGATATCTTCCACATCGATTCCCCGGGAAATGATATCCGTGGCAACCAAAATTCTTGTTTGTCTGCTTTTAAAACGGTTCATCACCTCCTCTCTTTGCTGCTGCTCCAGATCGGAATGAATCTCCTCAACGGCACGGCCATTTTTCTTGAGGGTTCTGGTGGTTTCCTTAACCTTTGACTTGGTGTCGCAAAAAACGATGATGCTTTTCAATTCGGGATTCCCGGTAAGATAATCGACCATGGCCACTTTGTGATGGTCATTCAACACATAGGCCTTCTGAAGGATTTTTTCCGGTGGCCGTGACAGGGCAATGTTTACCTCAACCGGCTGTTTGAGTATCTTACGCGCCATGTCGCGTATGCGGGAAGGCATGGTAGCTGAAAACAACAGGCTCTGTCTTGTGGGTGGCAGATAGGATATGATGTGCATGATGTCATCATTGAACCCCATATCGAGCATTCTATCGGCTTCGTCCAATATAAGAAAACCAAGCTTCTCAACTTTTACCTGCCCCATTTGCAGATGGCTGATCATACGGCCGGGAGTACAAACCACAATGTCGGCTCCTGTTCTTAACGCCCTTTGCTCCACACTGTAGTCCACCCCTGTTCCGCCTCCATAAACAGCAAGCGAACCTATGGAGGTATAATAACCAAATCCTTCGGTCTGCTGGGCAATCTGAATGGCAAGTTCCCGGGTGGGAACAATCACCAGTGCCTTGATATAATCTCCCGGAGGCATGCTGAGTATGCGGTGCATTACCGGAAGCAAAAAAGCCGCCGTTTTGCCTGTTCCTGTCTGGGCGCAGGCAATAACATCCTTACCTGACAGTATTTCAGGGATAACCTGCTGCTGAACCGGGGTTGGCTGCTGGTAGTTCATCACGGAAATGCCTTCCATGATGCTTTGGTCTAAACCAAATTCGGAAAAATTCAATGAAATGAGTTTAAGGTGAAAAATATTTTAAGCACCCAATAGCATTTGCAAAAGCAAACCCAGCAGGAAAAATCCTCCGAATTTACGGTTTTGCATGAATGCATGAGATGAATACCATAAAGGCCAGGCCTCTTTGGGATAATCCCCCGGGCATTCAGCGGGCGTTGGTTTTAGAAATATGGGCAAAGCCTTGTTCACAAGAAACGGTATGGCACCCACGACCAGAACCAGTGTCCATGAAAAGAATCCCGTCAGGATAAGGTAAAAGACAACCAGATACTGTAAAGCAAATAAGGCAATCGTAATCTGCCTGGATAATTTGTGACCGAGCAAAACCGGCAGGGTAAGCACTCCACGTGGTTTGTCCCATGGAATTTTATCAATATGCTTACCAAATAATACCGCGGTTGGGCCAAGGGCATAGGGAAGGCTGGCTATGGCCACCTGCCAAGACCAAAAGCCTGTAACGGCAAGAAACCCTCCACCAATCATCAATGGCCCCCAGACGACCACAACAAGGGGTTCACCAAGCCCGAAGTGCTTTAAGGGCCAGTTATAGGTAAACAGAAAGAATACACCTGCAATAAAAAACCAGAGTATCTCACGGCTCCCGGTAAGGATCAGGTATATCCCGGCCAAAGATGCAACCAGTCCGGTGATCAATGCCATTTTTCTGGATTCTCCCATACTCATAAGACCCTGCTCAACCGGCTGGGTGCCATATTGCGTGCGGAAGGCATTGTCTTTGTCTACCCCACGACGATGGTCGCTTAAATCGTTAAGGATGTTGTTTGTGGCATGTGCCAGGACCAGGCCAAGAGACATCACAACAAATCGCGTCCAGTTAAAGCCTCCTTCAATCTGGGCATAAATACCAGCGATGATGGCTGCAAAAAGGGTCATCAGCAATACGGCTGCACGGGTGGAAATCAACCAGCGACTGACCGGATCAAGGAGCATCCAGCTTTGTTTGTCTGCTACCCTGGGTATACCGCGCAGGGCCTGTTTCCACATGGCCAGGTCTGGCCTGAAAAAAGTAAATTGTTTCTGCATGTTAAAAAACG
>CAZFOI010000038.1:0-9591 GCA_964520605.1 uncultured Bacteroidales bacterium | reverse complement strand
ACAATTTGAAAGCATAAAAATAATCAAACGTCGAACATAGCTGATATTTATTAAGATACCCTTAACCATGTTTAACCTTGTTTTAACCTTTTGTGTTATTTTTACAAACCCGAGAAAGAACCACCAAAACCCGATTGTTATGATAAAGAAGTTTTTTATTATACTGATTATGAATGCAATAACCGCAAGTGCGCTGGTTTCGCAAAATAAGAAAATGATTCCTGAGACCCTTTGGGAATTTGAACGCATAAGCGATGTACAGATTTCCCCGGATGGTCAGCGCATTCTTTTTTGTGCTACCCGCTATGATGTTCCCTCCAACAGGGGAGTGCGAGACCTGTACATTATGCCTGTTGGCGGCGGAAATCCAATTAACATCACCCGGACACCTGCCAGTGAATCATCGGCAGTCTGGCGGCCAGACGGCAGAAAAATTGGATTTATTGCTTCCAGAAGTGGCAGTTCGCAGTTATGGGAAATGGATCCGGATGGCAGCAATCCTGTCCAGATAAGCAATATTGAAGGTGGAATAACCGGATTTGGTTATTCGCCAGACATGAAACACATTTATTTCACCAAGAGAGTGAAGGTAATTCCGGCCCTGACAGACATTCATCCCGATCTTCCCGGATCCAATGCCCTGGCTACAGAGGATCTGATGTTCCGTCATTGGGACAAATGGAAAGACGGGACATTCAGTCATGTATTCATTGCCAGTTACAACAATGGAGTATTGGGCAGTCCGGTAGATATAATGGAAGGAGAGCCATATGATGCGCCTCTTGCTCCATTTGGGGGTTCCGATCAGATAGTATGGACTCCCGATAGCAGGCAGCTTGCCTATACCTCAAAGAAAAAATTTGGTAAAGATTATGCTGTAAGCACGAATTCTGATATCTACCTCTACGATCTGCAAACGGCTCAGACTCGGAATCTTACCATGTTCAACCCGGGTTATGACAAGAATCCGGTTTTTTCTCCGGATGGTCGCCTGATGGCATGGGAAAGCATGGCCACCGATGGTTTTGAATCTGACAAGAACAGAATCATGATTATGGATCTGACTTCAGGCTTATATCGTGATTATTCGGCCGGGTTTGATCAGAGCTCTTCGGGATTTGCGTGGGCTGCAGATGGACAAACCCTGTATTTTGTAAGTGGATTGCATGCTACCTACCAATTGTATTCTTTGAATATCAAAAGCGGCGAAATCCGTCCAATTACCAGTGGGGTACACAATTACCAATCTGTGGCTGTTGCCGGTCTTTCGCTTATCGGACAGAAAATGAGCATGTCGATGCCAACAGAAATATTTAGCATTGATCCTGCAAATGGTCGCGAGACCCAGCTCAGTTTTTTTAATCGTGAGGTTCTGCAGCAGCATAAAATGGGCCGGGTAGAGCAGAGATGGGTTCCGACAACAGACAATAAGCAGATGCTGGTTTGGGTTATTTATCCTCCTGATTTTGACCCTTCACGCAAGTATCCTGCACTCCTTTATTGTGGTGGTGGTCCTCAGAGTGCTGTAAGTCAGTTTTTCTCCTACCGGTGGAATTTTCAACTTATGGCAGCTCAGGGTTATATTGTTGTGGCTCCCAATCGAAGGGGTTTGCCGACGTTTGGGCAGGAATGGAATGATCAGATTAGCCAGGATTATGGCGGACAGAACATGAAGGACCTGCTGGCGGCCATTGATGCTGTAAGTGCTGAACCTTTCGTTGACGAAAACAGACTTGGGGCTGTGGGCGCCAGTTATGGTGGTTTTTCCGTATTTTGGCTTGCCGGAAATCACAACAAGCGCTTCAATGCCTTTATAGCCCATTGTGGTATGTATAATTTTGAGAGCTGGTATGGTACTACAGAAGAGATGTTTTTTGCCAATCATGATATAGGAGGGGCTTACTGGGAATCACCCAGACCCCATAGTTATGATTTTTCGCCCCATCTTTTTGTGGGCAATTGGGACACCCCCATTCTGGTAATCCATGGGCTTAAGGATTTCAGGGTGCCATACAGCGAAGGCATGCAGGCTTATAATGCGGCGCGCTTGCAGGGAATACCCAGTCGTTTCCTTGTTTTTCCCGAGGAGAACCATTGGGTATTGCAGCCTCAGAACAGCATTTTGTGGCAAAGGGAGTTTTTTGGATGGCTTGACAGGTGGCTAAAAAAATAATCCATGTTGAGGCATCCACTGAGAGCGGTTCTTGCTGCGGTTTGTTTTTTTGTGTTTTCAGCCTGTCAGGGAACCGGACACACAAATCAGAATGCCGTTGCAGATAGCATGCCGAAACATCTGGAGGAGTATCATATGGATCACAACACCGGCAATTCAGCTTCTGATATAATCGCTTCCGGGGCGGATGCAGATTTCCTTACAGGCAGATTCGATCCATCCGGGCACCCCATGTTTGTGCCAGTGCAAAGAAATTTTGCCAGCAGAGAAGGGATGTATATGCACCGGGAGGCTTATGACGCCTTTGTTCGCATGCATGCTGCGGCCAGGCAGGATGGGGTTCGGCTGGTGATTATATCCGCCGCAAGGAATTTTGATCACCAGAAAAGGATTTGGGAAAACAAGTGGCATGGAAGACAGATTTTGTATGGAGGAATTCGTGCCACCGACCTGGAAGATCCTCTGGAAAGGGCTTTGGAGTTGATGCGTTTTAGTGCCATGCCGGGAACCTCACGCCATCACTGGGGAACTGATGTTGACCTGAATAGTCTGGATAACAGTTATTTTGATAGTGGTGAGGGGTTAAGGATTTATCAGTGGCTGATGGCGAATGCCCATGAATTTGGGTTTTGCCAGCCTTATACCCGTCATGGAAACGGACGATCAGGCGGGTATGAGGAAGAAAAGTGGCATTGGTCATACATGCCACTATCGTCAACTTTTCTGAACGATTACAAGGCACTTATTGACTATAGTCTGATAAGTGATTTTGACGGAAGCGAAACTGCCCGTAAACTGAAGGTATTGGAACGATTTGTGTTTGATATTAACACCGGATGTCTTGCAAGGTAAGACTGTTCAGAGCTTATCCAAATCTTTGAGGGTGTTGATGTTGCTGAAAATTGCCCTGTTGTAATAGCTCCTGTTTTCTGCGTTAAGATAAAAAACCTTAAGATTTGCAAGTGCTTCCAGGATTTTATACTGCCCCGATACAACGGCTTGTTCAATAACTTCCGAAGCGCTTTTGTGAAATGCCGAACACAATGTTTCCCTGAGTCCGTGATGGGTGGGTATTACTGCCTGAAATCCTTCCAGGGCAGTAATTGTATCCTGAATAAGCCCCAAAGGAACCAAAGGCATATCGCAGCCAAGGATAAACACCCTGTCATTCGCAGCATGTTTTAGGGCAGAATGGATGCCCCCAAGAGGGCCACATCCCGGATAAATATCCTGTATCACTTCATATCCCAGGCTCACGTATGCCTGTGTCACAGGTGCAGATATCAGTATTTGGCTGCTGACAGGGCGCAGCAACTCAATGGCATATGAAACCATGGGTTTTCCCTTATATGGGTACATTCCTTTGTCCTGACCGAAACGGCTGCTTTTACCACCTGCCAGAACTACCCCGGTAATCATATTCCCACCCTGAAATAATGTGCATAAAACTGATACCGGCCAGCGACTTCAGCCATAAATACCAAAATAAAGACGGCAACAGCCATCCACTGCAGTGGCATAACCGGATCGCGGGCAAGCGAAAGTACCCATGCCAATCCGCCGGCTAACAGCAGAAAGATTCCGGAAATTTTCCAAGCCAGTGCAGGTGTACCCTGGTCCAGAGCAGGTGAGATTTCATGGCTGCCCGGAAATGCATAAAGTATGTGAAACATATGCAGCGCCAGGCCGGTCAGGAATATGATGGTTAGTACCCCGGATATGCCGCTTACGCTTTCAGTATAAGCTTGCTTTTGGATTATTACCAAAAGCATTCTGAAAGCTGCAGGTCCAAGGACAAGACAACTGCTCAGAAATCCCAAAGGCGTGGAAAACCTGTTCCAGACAGGCACGGTAGGAATCATATACAACCTTATCATGGCGTACATTAAGGCCAGTCCGCTGATTATTCCCATAATGATGAAAACCTGATGATACACTGTCTTTGAAGGCAAATACTTTATTGAGAACCATGAAATGGCAACAAATGCAAAAAACAGGGAAATTGTAAGAATTTCCCTGCTTAGCCATGAGGATCCCAGATTGCCCAGTGCATATACTGCGTGTAATGGCTTGGCCAGGTGAAAAAAAGAGATTAGCAGGGCAATGCCCGTAACTATTGTAACAGACAATAACAAATCCGGTTTAACTGACGACCAGTCAATCCCGGCCCTGTTTGTGCCATAAGCTATCAGAGCGCTAAGAAGCATGCCGCACCCAAGCTGGGAAAGCAGGGTGAAAAAAACAAGGGGCCATTCATTATGATTCATTGCTTACCTCCTCTGTGTTGGTTATCCTTAGTGTGAGGTTCTCTGCCCTGATTTGGCTTCGGTGCGGTCTTACCAACAGAGAGGGTTGGGTAAATACAGGCATGGGAAGCGGGAAAATGTTGTGGTGATCAGGATGGGCCTTCTTGAGAGTCTCCAATTCTCCATATTCAATAACCCTCATGGGGCAGGCCGAAACACAAACTGGGGCTTTGCCGTTGGCGATATAATCATGGCAGAGGGTACACTTGGTCATTACTTTATTTACAGGATCGAATTGAAGGGCTCCGTATGGACATGTCCATTCACAGTATCTGCAGCCCATGCACCGCCTGGAGTTGATTAGGACAACACCATCTTCGTTTTTAATAATGGCCTTGTTGGGGCAGGCAAGCAAGCATACGGGATGCTCACAATGATTGCAGGCCATGGAAACATGATAGGAGCAGAGATCCTGTTTCCAGGCATTGCCCAGCTTCTCCCAGCCTCCTCCCTCAACTTCGTATACCCTGCGCCACCTTACGCCCGGGGCCAGATCATGCTTGTCCTTGCAGGCCACCTGACATGTTTTACAACCCGAGCAGGCCGATACATCAATATAAAACCCGAGCTGCTTCATTTTTGGTCTTTTGTTACTTCTACCATTATGGTGTGCTGGGCATTCCCAAAGGCCAGGGGAGTCCAACGATGGCTGGTCAGTACATTGATGTTACCCCTGACATCCGTCCCTTCGCTGTCTGGCTGATACCATGCTCCCTGAGGGATGTTCACCACTCCCGGCATAATCTTACGGGTAATCCTGCAGGGAATGCGAATCTTCCCCCGTTGATTGTATACCAACACCAGGTCACCATTCTTTATTCCCCTGGCTTCAGCATCAATGGGATTCATGAATACCCTTTGCGGAAAAGCTTCCTCCAGCCAGTCTATGCCATCGTGAATGGAATGCACCCTGGGCATATAATGATGCCCAAGGGCTTGCAGGGGATAATCCCTGCTCTCTTCTCCAAAAGGGCTTTCCCATTCGGTAATATATTTGGGTACTGCCGGTATGGTATCGGGTTTTCCCATGTCATAAAGCCGCTTGGAGAACAGTTCTATCTTACCCGAAGGGGTGTTCAGGGGGTGCTTCTGTGGATCTTTTCGAAAATCTGCAAAAGCAATTTTGGGAGAATTAACGGGTTTTGTGTAAACTCCGCGGTTCATTTGATGAAGGGTGTCCAGATCCGGGATTTCCGGGAAGCGGGTATTTCTGTAATAATTTACTGCCCATTCTATCCAATCTTTTTCACTTCTTCCCAGGGTATAGGCATCATAGAGCCCAAGTCTCTCAGCCAGATTGGCACAAATTTGATAGTCGGAACGTGTTTCAAAAGGAGGCTTGGCAATTTTGGGCATAATAATGGCTTCGTCTCCGTATTTCCATCCATCTTCCAGACCCCATGTTTCGAATTGGGTGCATACAGGGAGTATCAGGTCTGCAAACCTGGCAGAGGGCGTTAAAAATTGATCCTGTACGGCAATAAATTCAACCAGGCTTTCGTCCTTAAGAATGCTTGCCGTGCGGTTAACATCGGCATGTTGGTTTATCAGGATATTGGATGCCACGCACCAGATGAGTCGAATGTTGCTGCTAAGCTTTTCAGCTCCCCTCAGACCTTCTTCAGGTCCCATGGAGGTTCCCCTGGTTATGGCTTCCGTCCATAAAAATACAGGTATACTGGCCCTGACCGGATTCCTCCCCACCGGGAAAACATTCCAAAAGGGGCCTCCGTCATCTGCCTGCAAGGCTATGCCACTGGCCCAACCCCCGGGTATGCCAACATTTCCTGTGATCGCAGCAAGAGCGCATCCCCCCAGTACGGGCTGCTCTCCATATGCCCTTCTTTGCATACCATATCCCTGGTATAGCATGGCCGGCCCGGCGGTTGCATATTCCCTGGCAATCCGAGCGATGGTAGTTGAAGGAACCCCTGTAATGGTTTCTGCCCATTCGGGCGTTTTGGGCTGGCCGTCGTGATGTCCGAGAATATAATCTGAATAGCTCTCTTCGTGTTCCAGTCCTTCCGGCATCCGGGCCTTGTCAAAACCCAGACAGCATCTAGCAATAAAATCCTTATCGTGAAGGTTTTCTGTAATAATTACATAGGCCATGGCACTCATCATGGCGGTGTCGGTCCCAGGCCTGATGGGAATCCACTCATCTGCAAGAGAGACCGCACTCATGCTCATCCTGGGGTCTATGCATACCACCCTGGCACCTTGCTCACGTGCTTTCTTGATAAAAAATTCGCTATTGGTTCCATCCCGCATCTCCGATGGATTCCAGCCCCACATGATGATATAGCGGGAATTGATCCAGTCCTGGCGTTGATTGCCGGTAATACTGGTTCCGTACATATAAGGAGTGGCTGCACTGATGCATGCCCAGGAGTAACTGTTATAAAATCCCAGGGATCCTCCAAAAAGATTCATCAGCCTGGCTGCTGTCTGTCTTCCGTTTGTCTGATTATAACTCCCTGTTCCGTATGGAACCAGAATGGCTTCATTGCCGTATTGCTTTTTTACCCTTTTCAATTCGGCTGCCATGATATCCAGTGCCTCATCCCAACCAATGCGCTCAAATTTTCCTTCTCCTCTTTTCCCGGTGCGCTTCATGGGGTATTGCAGGCGGTCCGGATGATATTGCCTTCTTCGATAGGCCCTGCCCCTTATGCACGCACGAAGCTGGGGATCACTAATGTCGTCACTCGGGCGGTCATCGGTTTCAATTCTGATGATTTTCTGGTCTTTTACATATAATTTCAATACACAACGCCCCCCGCAGTTATGGGCAGGGCAACCACCCCTTATAATGGATACCCCGTCCTGATTCCCGATAAATTCCAGGGGCTGTTCTCCCGGCTTGTTTTTGCATCCGGCCATTCCGCCCATGGCCGCAATACCACCTGCCAGCCAGGCGCTGATTCTTAAGAAACATCGCCTGTCTATTTCCTGCATGTCCGGATTGGCTTCAGGGTAAGGCAAATCGGAAGAAAACTCACGCATGGGTATGCATTTTAAAGTTTTGGGGCATTCCCGGCTTCAATCAGGGTCATGGTTAGAAGCTTAACAGCATCGCGCATGATTTCAATCTCAATCTGTCGCATATCATCTTCAGGAACGTGATACAATGTCCGACCCCTGGCGCCTCTGGCTCCAAAAGTGATGGAAGGAATCTGGAAATTTGAAAATACTGCCCCATCGGTTCTAGGCCTGAATGAATATGCCCACGGGCCACTGCGTGTCATCATGGGCCTGTGTACCCAGGCTTCATTGTTGCGCTCAAAATAGGGCAGCAGTTCTTTCCAGAGGTCAGAGGTGGCAGCAAACAGGGAATTCCCCCTTCCTACCATATCCAGATTGATCATCATTCGTATGCGATCCTTTGGAAATGGAAAGTGGTTTACGAACCATGTTGAGCCAACCAATCCTACTTCTTCTGCTCCGAACAACAGAATTACCAACGATCGTTTCAGTTCTATACCGGATGTTGCAATGGCCCTGGCTACTCCCATGGCTATGCTTACGCCTGAAGCATTGTCAAGGGCTCCCGGGAATAATACCGGCATCATACCCAGGTGATCGAGATGGGCTCCGAGAATCATATATTCGTTTTTAAGGCCGGGATCACTGCCCTCAATAATCGCTACAACATTGCTTGTTTTTCCTTCAGGGTGAAAACTTGACACCACTTCCATGGCTACAGTGGTCCCGGTATTAAAGGAGAAGGGAGAAGTTGAAGACCTGATGCCTTCTCTGATCTGACCCAGGTCATTGCCACTGCCGGCAATGATATCGCTTACCACATTGTCTGCAACACTCAGGTAAAGCATGTCCGGAAGTACCGTTGGCCTGGGACTGGCTGCATGATAAGCCATCAGTATGCCTTTGGCCCCCAGCTGAGCGGCCTGCCTGATCTTGTAGTCTGACTGGGTAAAAGGGTACCACATTTCAAGTGTGTCAGGGTTATTGCCCGTATAAGGAGACCCCTGCTCACAAATCAGGATTTTCCCCTTCACATCAATGCCTGAAAAATCATTGTATCCCAATTCCGGAGCTACAATACAAAATCCGGCATACACAACTTCAGCCACAACACTGCCACTTCCCGAAAGACCACTGGGGAAGTAATCATCCGCGTAGGCATATTCCTTAATAATGGAAGCCGGACGCTTGCCGTCTACAATGCTCAGGCTGCCTTTTTCGTGAATCAGGGTGTAAGGCTGGGGAAACTCCTGAAAGTAGCCATTAAAGCCTGGAAAGGGCTTCAGCCCCCATGCTGCCAGGCTGTCTGCAGCCCATTGTGCGGCCAGATCGTAACCAATATCTCCCGCAAGTCTTCCACGCATCTCCGGTGCAATGAGAATGTGCATCCACTCGTTTATGTCGTTTTCTGAAACGGCATGCAGTGCCTGTATGAGTTTTTCCTTATCGTTGGCACCATAATACTGGGCTGATACGGTTCCTGCAATCAGCAGGGATGAGAGAAGCAGGAGCAGAAGCAGAAGGTTTTTTTTCATATAATGATTATTTGAGTAATTCGGGCAAAGGGATTGTTACAGGCTTGGTTACCCCTGTTTACCGGCCAAAACTACAAAAAAATATCTGATGCTTTCCATGGTTTTTCATACATTAGCCCGGTTGAATCTGCTGAGGTCCGGGAGACCGGCTTCCTTAGTCCAAATCATTAAATTCTACTACAATATGTCTTCAGATGCATCAGTGAAGCAGAGATTCAGCACCCGGGCCGGACTCTTGCTGAGTGCACTCGGTATAGCCGTGGGTACTGGAAACATATGGCGTTTCCCCAGAATAGCTGCCCAAAATGGCGGAGATGAAGGTGCCGGGGCACTGATCCTGGCCTGGGTAATTTTCCTGTTGTTATGGAGCATCCCCCTGATTATTGCAGAGTACATGATTGGCAGGCGATACCGGACAGGAGTGGTCGGAGCGTTTGTTAAAGGGATGGGTCAAAGATTTGCCTGGATGGGTGCTTTTGTGGCATTTGTGGCTACCGCAATTGGGTTTTTTTATGCCGTGATAGTGGGATGGGCTATGTTTTATTTTTTCAGAATGCTGTTGTATCCACTACCCGAAACCAGCGCAGATTCT